>JBFGDP010000303.1:0-3025 GCA_041580575.1 Christiangramia sp. | reverse complement strand
TGATAAAATTGGGGGTAAACACTCTCATGGCCGGACCGTTAAAATTCTTAACTTTTGGATTCAAATTTTTAAATCTGAGTCCAATGAAAAAATACAATTACATCCCAATTTTAATGTCATTTCTATTGCTAGTTTTTGTAGGCTGTAGTTCTGATGATACAGACGGTCAGGACCCCGATCAATTTATTATAGCAAATATTAATGGAGTAGATTTTCATTCAGATTCTAAACTGACTCCATTAGGATTTAATCGAATGCTTATGCCGGCAGGCAGGATTAATTTACATGTAAAAGCATTAGCTGCAGACGGTAATATACTGGAATTAGTGGTTGATAATTTTCAGGGACCTGGTAAATATTACTTTGGTGATAATTATTACAATAGAAGCTGGGTTAGATTTGATATACCCAATAGTTCTGAATCCTGGAGCATCAGGCCTAGTGAAGCCTTGAACAGGCATAGTAATTTCATTGAAATTACCTCGATTAAAGATAATTATATACAGGGTAAGATCGCCTGTGACGAGTTAATTAACCACAATGATGGTATCCTGGGAAGTATGGCAGGTGAATTCAGGCTTATCATCATAGAAAATTGATCGTATTTAAAAAGAGAACTACTTGCAGGTAAGGCAGTGAAAAAATAAAAAGTAAACTTTTTTTTGTGATAAGCGCTGTAGACTTCCTATCTTTGACCAGATTCAAATCAAACTTTGACTGTTATGTTCGAATTCGATCAATACCTTGGTTTCTTAGCATTTTTAGCGATCTTAACAATGGGTTTCTGGCTTATGATCTTTTTAATGGCCTTTCTTCCTTACTGGATAGGTGGTTCTGTTGGAGAGTTAATAAAAGAAAAACGTGAGGCTCGAAAGAAAGCTAAAGCCGAAAAAGCATAAAAAAAGGGACTATTATTAGTCCCTTTTTTTATGCAATATTTCTTTAGAATTCTCCTCCTTCATCGTCGTAATCTCCACCGCCATTACCTCTTTGCTGTCTTTGTTTTTTCTGGTTAAACCTGTAAATGAAGGAAACGTTTACTCTTTGACCCTGTCTCCACTGGAACTCGGTATCCTGTTCAAAGAAATCTGTCCTTGTATTTTGTCTTCTTATACCTCCATTAAAAATATCACTGACGTTGACCGCGATCGTAGCCTTATCATTCAATAATTCCTTACTTAAGGCTGAACTTACTATTAATAGTCCATCCCGTCTTCCCTGTACCTGATCTGCTGCTCCACGATAAAAAGCATTTGTCTGCCAGTCTATTTTCCAGGGTAGCGAAACTTTAGAACTAAATCTTCCAAACCAGCTCGTATTTTCCTGGCTATAATCTACACCATTGAAATCACCGTCCAGCTTAAATTTGAAAAAATTCACACTACCATTTAGCCTCAGCCAGTCGGTAGGATTATATAGAATACCCGCCTCTGCACCTGTGCGATCTTCAGTAGCTAAATTAAAAGGAATACTTCTAATTACTTCAATATCGGTATCATTGGGCCCGGAGATAAAAACCTCCTCCTGTACCCTTGAAAAAGCATCGGTCTCTCTCTGGTAATATACAGAAGCGGTTAAGGTAAGTTTTGACCAACGTTTTAAGTACCCAAGATCAAAAGCATTTGAAAAAGCAGGTCTCAGGTTTGGGTTACCCTGGAAGATGTTATTCCTGCTACTTCTGGATGGGAATGGGTTAATAAACCAGCCTCTGGGTCTGTTGATCCTACGGTTGTAACCCAGGGTGATATTCTCCTGTTCTCCCAGTTCGTATATGAGATTCACAGTGGGAAAAAGGCCTAAATAATTATTATCGAAATCTGTGTCGATTTCAAAAGAGAATTCTTCCTGAAGCTCCTGTTCTGTAAGCTCAGAAGTTATTTTACCTTTAAGATTGGTGTTCTCGAGTCTTAATCCCAGCAGAAAACTAAATTCGCCGAACTTGGATCCATACTGTGTATATAGAGCCTGTACATTTTCTGAATAATCAAATAGATTGGTTTGATTTCTATTGATCACCAGGGCACCCTCACTATTTTCCTGGAATAACGCATAATCTGTGATTTCATTTTCGAAATTTCCTCTATATCCGGCTTCAAACTGGGAATCTTCACCAATAGGGCGCACATAATCCACCTGGATCAGGTATTCCTTTTGATCTTCAGTGGTTGTAGTCTCTTCACGGGGAATATCTACATTTTCTATATCACTGTTGTTGTATACTATAGGTTCTCTGATAAAAGAGGCTTCGGTTTCGCTATCGTTTTCAAATTGAAAATCTGCGGTGAGTTCATGCCCGGTGTTGTTAAATTTCTTGATATAATTCAGTGAAAATTGAATACTCTCATCTTCTTCGGTTTCCAGTTCTATCCTGCGTGTACCCAGAAGCGATGTGTTATTAAGAAAGTAATCATTTACGTTGGTGGTGAGATCTTCATCATCTCCTTTCCTGTAAAAGACAGCCCCGGTAATAGAGGACATATCGGTAATATAATACTCCATTCCAAGGTTGGTATTAAAGCCCCGATTTATTCTATCATAATCTCTGTCTTCCACATTTCGGTCATACTCCAGGCCTTCCAGAAAAGCGTCTGTTCGTGGATCAAAGTATCGGGTGTCAAAAAAACCGTTCCCCGGTGATTCATTATACCGGTATCCTGTCGTAGTAAAAAGATTGAATTTATCTGTTCTATAATTCAGATTCGCTGAAATACCGGCATTCTCGGGGTACCCTCCATTTATATTGAAAGAACCGTTAAAGCCCAGTGTTTCCTTTTTTCTTAAAATAATATTGATGATACCTGCCGTACCTTCGGCATCATACCTGGCTGATGGTGAAGTTATGACTTCCACACGCTCAATAGCTTCTGCTGGTAACTGGCTTAAAACGTCTGTACTGCCAAAACCTGCCATTGCAGATGGCTTACCATTAATAAGAATTCTAACATTCTCATTTCCTCTCAAACTTATTCCTCCTTCAAGATCTACAGAGATAGAAGGTACATTATTAAGAGCATCGCTTACAGTA
>JBFGDP010000302.1:0-3032 GCA_041580575.1 Christiangramia sp. | reverse complement strand
GGTACTGCCTTATTTGAGGAACGGGTTAACGGTGAAGCCCTGGCTACGTTGATGCTTGAAAATACACCAGAAGATGGGATGCATCCAGCTCATATTCACATGAATACTGCTATTGAAGGTGGTGGAATTGCATTTACCTTCAATGCTGTGGATGGTACTACCGGAATGAGTAAAACCAATGTTGCAGTCTTAGATAGTGGTGAAGCATTTGGATTTGACGATATTCTTGATTATGATGGATATATTAATGTTCATTTGAGTGTAGATGATCTTGCTACGATCGTAGCCCAGGGAGATATTGGACAGAATGAACTTACCGGAGAATCAAAATCTTACACTCTTTCTGAAAAAGATGTAGATGGTATTATGGGAACTGCTCTATTTGAAGAACGGGTGAATGGTGAAGCCCTGGCTACATTAATACTGGAAAATACTCCTGACGGTGGCATGCATCCAGCTCATATCCATATGAATACCGCTGCAGAAGGCGGTGGTATAGCTTTTACTTTTAATCCCGTAAATGGTACTACCGGTATGAGTAGGACTAATGTTTCAGCCTTAAATGGTGGAGAAGCATTTGGATATTCAGAGGTTTTGGATTATGATGGATATATAAATGTGCATTTAAGTGCAGAAGATCTTGGAACAATTGTAGCACAGGGAGACATCGGGCAAAATGAATTAACCGGGGAATCCAAGTCGTATCAGTTAGATAGTGTAGATGTCCCGGGGATTATGGGAACTGCCATGTTTAAAGAACGAGTGAATGGTGAAACTCTTGTGGTTCTTTCCCTGGAAAATACCATCGATGGGGCCATGCACCCGGCACATATTCACATAGGGTCTGTAGCAGAAGCGCCAGGAGCTATTGCAATTACTTTAGCCAGTGTAGATGGTACCTCAGGCATGAGTATGACCAATGTCTCTGCTTTCGATGATGATGAAAATGTAGACTATAGTGGTCTTATAGAATTTGATGGTTATATTAATGTGCATCTTAGTGCGGCAGAATTATCTGTACTTGTTGCTCAGGGGGATATAGGTGCCAATGCTTCTTAGTTGAAATTATTTTAAAGATTGAAACCCGACTTCGTGTCGGGTTTTTTTATTTTTACCCCATAATGAAAGAGACTGCAATTTTAGAACACCTGCAGGAGTATTTAACTCCACGACGTAAACAATTATTTGAAAAGGTACTGGCAGAGCGTACAGATCATCTTACTGTGGTAGCCCAGGATGTGTACCAGTTACATAATACCAGCGCAGTGGTGAGAAGCTGTGATGTTTTTGGGGTACAGAATATTCATGTGATCGAAGAGAAGATCCCAAGGCGTATAGATAAAGAAATTGCCATGGGTGCCCAAAAATGGGTAGATATCAATAGGTATACCTCTACTAAAGACTGTGTGAAGTATCTTAAGGACAGGGGCTATCGTATCGTGGCGACAAGCCCTCACGAAGATTCGCAGTTGCTGGATGATTTTGATATAAGCAGCCCGGCCGCTCTTTTTTTTGGTACAGAAAAGGATGGGCTTTCTGATGAGATCCTGGAAATAGCCGATTCCACTCTTAAAATACCTATGTTTGGATTTACAGAAAGCCTGAATATATCGGTATCTGCGGCCATAATTTTGCAAAGTCTTACTTCCAGGCTTAAAAACTCAAAGGTGCACTGGCAATTTAGTGAGGAAGAAAAACATCGAATTCGAATGAATTGGACCAAAAAAACCATAAAAAATTCAGAACAGATCATTGAGAGATTTTTGAATCAGTAATTATTTGTAACTTTTCATCGCCTTAAACCTAACCAATGACCTTGTTTTTTTATTTGATAATTGCATTGATCACTTTTTTTGCATTTCTGCATGCCTGGGCAAAGAAAGATTACGATGTAAGCAGAACCGTGGTAATCAATAAACCCAGGGAAGAGGTATTTAACTTTGTACGACAGCTGAAAAAACAGCCGTTATGGAATCCATTATTCAGGCGAGATCCAAACGCAGTTTTAAAATATAAAGGTGAGGACGGAAAGATTGGCGCCAGTTTCTACTGGAAAGGAAATAATAAGGTAGGTGAAGGTATCCAGCGTATCGTGAAGACTAAACAGGGCAGAGTTTTCGAAACAAAGCTTCTGTTTATTAAGCCGGTAAAGGTAAACGCGTTGACTTATGTGGGAGTAAAAGAACTGGAATCTGAAAAATCTAAAATGGTCTGGGGTACCAGGGGGCATCTTGCTTTTCCGCTTACTATTATTAGTATTTTTTATTCACCTGAAAAAGCTCTTGGAGAAAAGTTTGATGAAGGTTTAAAGGAATTGAAACAGATCCTTGAGAATAATTAATTCTTCTGTAATACCTTATATTCCTCGTAGCAACTATTAATAGCATCCAGGATCTGCAAATCATTAGCAGTTTTCATGAAATCCTGGGAATAATTACAATTATTAAGGATCTCATCAATTTCAGCCCTGTTCACCTGTAACAGTGCCATTAGGGTCTCACGGTCAAATTTGTTGCGCAACAGGTCACGAATATTGTCGTCCTTCTTCATCTGTCGCAGTTTCTTCATTTGTCTGGGCCTCGTTCCAAAAATATTGTAGACCAGGTCTGCAGGATTAGATAAAGATCTAATTGCCTTCGTGACTGCATTTGGTGAAGAATCTCCTCCCTCATAACCCGAATTCAAACCAGAAATACTATACCTGTAATTATCATAGATAGGAATATTTTTGGCATCGATCTCGAGATAACCCGTTAATTTTATAGAGTTTACCGTTACCTCCTCCAAAGCAAAGCCTAATTCGGTCATTTTAACCTTAACATTGCCATATTTAAGCCAGTCATTGGTAACCCTTACACGTATAGACCTGAAACCCAGGTAGGAAAAATACAAGGTATCGTTTACGGTAGCCTGAAGTTGAAATTCTCCATTCTCATTTGTAACCGCACCCTTGACCTGGTTAAGGTTCACTATATGAACATTTTCTATGGGTTTATCGTTGGCAGCATTCATTACGGTACCGCTAACCATAT
>JBFGDP010000301.1:0-3038 GCA_041580575.1 Christiangramia sp. | reverse complement strand
GGTTTTTATCAGTTAAATCAATTCTTTTTTATATTTATGATCCCATTTCGAAACTATGAAGCGCAGTCATTGGTATATGTTCGCGAGTATTGCCCTGCTCGTTATAATGCAATTGTCATTGTGGTATAACCAGAATTGGTTGTTATACACTGCAGAGATACTTACTTATCTCATCCTAATTCCTGGATTCTTACGGCGACTGGATTTATCAAATGGCAACCTAATGGCTTTTCTGGGTCTCAACCTGGTGGCAGTACTCTTCAAATTTTTTGAGGAAATCTACCTGATCTATTATGTGGTCATGTTTTTTAGATCTGTCTCCTTTGTATTTCTTATAAGAGAGGCCATAAAATTAACCCGGAGGAATACCGGGAATAATTATATGTTATTATTCTTCCTGTTAATGGTAGGTGCAAATACTTATTTTGCTTTTAACCATTTTCAGGAGTTTGAAGGTCAGTTAAGTAGTTGGATGGAGTTTTTGTTCTATTCGTTATATTACCTTGTGCTCTTGGTTCTGGCCATTGTAGCCTTGATCTATTATTTAAATTCCTATTCCCGAAAATCTGTCTTTTTCATCGTATTGGTCATGAGCATTGTGGTGGCAGATATACTTCGTGATATGGCCTTTTTCTACCTGCCAGACCCCAGCGTTCTCGTGCTTCAAACCTTCCTCTTATATGTAGGGATTTTACTGGCTTTCCAGTTTTTTGCTACCGAAGAAAAGAAGCTGAAACTTATAAACCTGGTTTAGGACCTTCGTTTTTAACAGATAAGATAAAGTTGTTCAAATTCCTTAATCCGGGCTGTCTGCCGCATATTTACTTCTTTTATGTTGTAGCAAATTAATTACATTTGCATCACCTAATCCAAAAGATGATTCCTTTGACGTTGCGCACTATTCTTCATTCCCGAAAGATCCGCAGGATGCTTGAAGAACGACCTGTAGTGAAAGGTGAGGACACAAAAAAGATTGGGGTGATCACAGATGTGAAAGAACCTCAGGTTTTTGCAGACCTTTGTCAGATTTGGGATATTGCCGAAAAGAATTTCAGGCTTGTTCATTGTGTTTCTGAAAAGGAAGCGCAGAATGATGAATCAGTTTTGGTTTTGCATGCCAAGGAGGTCGGGTTCAAAGGCAATTTCAGGTCTGAAGCGATAAGAAATTTCGCTGGAGACCGTTATGATTTCGTAGTTTGTTATATTTCCGATACCTGCCAGGCCGGAGCACTTCTTGCCGCACAGGTGAATGCAAAATATAAAATTGGGAATGCGCCAGACAAATTTGGAATCTATGACCTGGAAATTCATTCAGGAAATGTGAGGGAATTTAGGGAAGAGGTATTAAAATATTATAAAATTTTTAAAAAGAATAATTGATGGAAGCCTTTGTAGGAACAGGAGTAGCACTTATTACTCCATTTAAAGAGGACTTATCTGTAGATACACAAGCCCTAACCAATCTGGTTAAAGATCAGATCGTGAACGGAATAGAATACCTGGTTGTTCTTGGGACTACTGCAGAAAGCGCAACCCTGACCCAGGACGAAAAAGAATTAATTAAGCACACGGTAATCAAGGCAAATGCAGGGAAGTTGCCATTAATGCTTGGTATTGGTGGTAATAATACGAGTGCGGTGGTAGAGGAGCTCAAAACCACCAATCTGGATGGTTTTGATGCTATACTTTCTGTGTCGCCCTACTATAATAAACCAACACAAGAAGGGATCTATCGTCATTTCAAAGCGGTTTCTCAGGCTTCACCATTACCGGTTGTACTTTATAATGTGCCGGGAAGAACATCCTCTAATGTATTGCCAGAAACGGTGAACCGCATTGCCAGGGAATGTGATAATATTATCGGGGTAAAAGAAGCTGCCGGGGATATAGTTCAGGCCATGAAATTAATTAGCATGGTGCCCGATGATTTTAAGGTGATCTCGGGAGATGATATGATCACTTTGCCTATGACACTCGCCGGAGGTAAAGGGGTGATCTCGGTAATTGGCCAGGGCTTGCCGAGGGAATTTTCAGATATGGTTAGAGCGGGGCTGTCTGGCAACGTTAAGGAAGCTTATGATCTTCATTACAGGATCGCGCCATCTATAGACCTGATCTTCGCAGAAGGTAACCCGGCGGGTATTAAAGCTTTACTGGCTAAAAAGGGATTGGTGTCTAATAATTTAAGACTTCCCCTGGTAGAGGCTTCAGAAGCTCTCACCAGCAGGATAAATAATTTCATGGAAAATTTTTAGGCTATTCCAGTCCCGGGAAATTCTGTGAGATTGTGAAGTAGATAGAATAAACCCTTGATTTTAGCGGTATTCGTGGAGTTCAGGAAAGTTTTTTTTATAGTAACAAAAAATGTATTTTTGCCAGATGTTTTTACGTATCATGAAAAAAGGAATTCTAGTTTTAGGTTTGCTAATGGTGACGCTATCCTGTAGCGAGTATCAGAAGCTGCTTAAAAGTAAGGATACTGCTCCTAAATATACAGCGGCAGAAGAATTATATAATGAAGGCAAGGAGGAAGATAGTAACAAAAAGCTGAGAAAGGCTTTAAGATTACTAGAGCAGATCGAGCCGGAATTTCGTGGTAAACCTCAGGGTGAACGCCTGGTATTTCTTTTAGCAGATACCTACTATCAATTAGGGGATTATTATAATTCTCCTTTTCAATTCGAAAGATTTTTACAATTATATCCAAACAGCCAGAAGGCTGAAGAGGCTTCCTATAAATCTGCAGCCAGCTATTTCTACAGGTCACCAAGATTTGATCTGGACCAGACAGATACCCATAAAGGTATTGAGGAACTTCAGAAGTATCTGAACAAATATCCTGATGGTGAATTTACTGCGGCTGCTAATGAAAAGGCGACCGAGTTAAGGATCAAGTTAGAGAAAAAGGCATATGAAATTGCTAAACAATATCATCATACAGAATACTACAAGGCCGCTATTGCAGCTTTTAATAACTTTATAGCAGATTATCCGGGTTCTCCTTTCAGGGAAGATGCGTATTATTATCGTTTTGATTC
>JBFGDP010000300.1:0-3040 GCA_041580575.1 Christiangramia sp. | reverse complement strand
TCTTCTTAATTTCTTCTTCTGAAAAACCACCGGTATTCACGCTTACCGCATGTACTTCAAATCCTTCTTCTTCAGATAAATATTTCGCGCAATAGGAGGTATCCAATCCTCCGCTGTATGCTATAACTACTTTTTTCATTTGATAATTTAAATTCTATCGTCATCCTGAACTTGTTTGACTTCGTCGAATCTTCGATTTCAGGATCTATTGAGAAGCTGAAATAAATTCAGCTTGACGAGTTATTTATATTTATTCTTTTTTGCCACGAATGCATTATTAATTTACGTCATTATATATTTCCCTTCCTTTTAAGGAGGGGTATCCGACATTGTCGGACGGGGTGGTCAGTTTTCTTTCTCTGCCTTTTCCTTCTTATAAAAAAGCGTTTGTTTAATATGTTTTAATCTTTGAAATGCCTTGTCGTTGAATTTGCTAATGCTATTCGAAGTTTTCATATTTTCTTTTTTCTTTTCCGGGTCGTATAACATCCCTGTGCATAGGCACATTTTGTATTCAGTCCGGGTAAGGATATCATAATTTTTACAGGTCTGACAACCTTTCCAGAAGGTCTCATCATCCGTTAATTCAGAGAAGGTAACCGGTTGATATCCCAGTTCGTAATTGATCTTCATTACCGCTAAACCGGTGGTGATCCCAAAGATTTTGGCAGTGGGATATTTAGTTCTGGAATGCTTGAAGATCACCTTTTTTATCTCCTTGGCCAGCCCATGATTTCTGAAATCGGGATGGACAATAAGACCGGAATTGGCCACATACTTATCATGACTCCAGGTTTCTATGTAGCAAAAACCGGCAAATTGCTCCCCTTCAAGAGCGATAACGGCATTTCCTTTTTCCATCTTATTAATGATGTATTCAGGAGTTCTGCGTGCAATACCGGTCCCACGAACCTTTGCCGACTCTTCGATAGTATTACAAATGATCTCAGCGTAAGAAGCATGAGATTTATTAGCAATGATAATTTTCATCTGCTAAGGAATTAAATTGAAAAAAAAATTTGATTTGGGGGATTCGAGAGCGGAACCGGACTCACCTAAGTTCCAGAGATATATAGACGCACTTACGTGCGGGGGAAACGGCGACGCAGAGAAGTAACATCAGAAAATGCTCTGATATTAAGGTTATATGCTATGCTGTTTAAGTATTTCAAAATAGAAAAAATCAAATAATATTAATGGAAAAGGATTTCAGGGGCACAACCTAGAAGCGGCGGCGGGGCCTGAAATTGAAATGGGGTAATATTATTTGTTTGATGAAAATCATATTTCAAATGTACATAAAATTTTAACCTGCAAGCACTTACTAGATTAAAAATTGAAATAAATTTGGATTATCGTTTAGATATTCCCCGTAAAAATTCTTCTTTTTCATTCTATCTACCAGTGGTTTAAAGTCGTTTGGATCTTTTAACTCGATCCCAACAACCGCAGGTCCATTAGATCTATTGTGCTTTTTAGAATATTCAAAATGGGTTATATCATCGTTAGGTCCAAGAACTTTAGCCACAAACTCTTTTAAAGCCCCTGCTCTTTGCGGAAACACCACCACGAAATAATGCTTCAATCCGGAATAAAGCAAAGCTCTTTCCTTGATCTCTGCCATCCTGATGATATCGTTATTGCTTCCGCTAACGATACATACCACATTCTTACCTTTAATTTTTTCTGAATAAAGGTCTAATGCTGAAATAGCCATTGCTCCAGCTGGCTCTACCACCATCGCATCCTGGTTATAAAGATCAAGAATGGTCTGGCAGATCTTCCCTTCAGGAACTGTGATCATTTCGTCGAGGTTCTTTTTACATATCGCGAAATTCCTGGCACCAACTTTCTGAACAGAAGCACCATCTACAAACCGCTCGATATTCTCTAGTTCTACGACTTTACCTTCCCGTAAGGAAGTTTTCATGGAAGGTGCTCCTTGAGGTTCTATACCTATGATCTTGGTATTAGGCGATAGCTCCTTAAATATAGATGAAACCCCGGCAAGTAACCCACCGCCTCCAAGAGGAGCAAAAATATAATCTATAGGTTCATCAGCCTGTTCTAAAATTTCCAAAGCTATGGTGGCCTGGCCTTCTATTACTTTTTCATCATCAAAGGGATGAATAAATACAAGGCCATGCTCTTCCATATGTTTCATGGCACTCTTAAAAGAATCATCATAAGTATCTCCCTTAAGAACCACATCAACCCATTCTCCTCCAAACATCTGGGTTTGCTCAACCTTTTGTTTCGGAGTAGTTCCGGGCATATAAATTACTCCTCTAACCTTTAATTTGTTGCAGGCAAAAGCAACTCCCTGGGCGTGATTCCCGGCACTGGCACAGATCACTCCCTTTTCTAATTGCTCTTGCGGTAAGCTGGAAATTTTGTTATAAGCACCCCGAATTTTATAAGATCTTACCTGTTGCAGGTCTTCTCTTTTCAGCATGACATTGGCCTCAAAGCGTTTGCTATAAGTAAAGGATTCGGCTAAAGGAGTTTTTAAAACAACTTTGGAAATTCTTTCCGCAGCCTGTTTAACAGCTTCAAGGCTTGGTATATATGTTTTGTCTTTTTCCAGCAAAGTATTCATTACGCGTATATTTCCTTCATTGCGGTCATCGCAGATCTTAATTTAGCTCCAACTTCCTCAACAGGATGATTTTTTATTTCAGCATTCACTTTTTCCAGTTTCTGCTCATCAACATTTGTACCTTCAAATTTCTTGCCGGCAACTTCAGGCTCAAGAGAATTCACATAATCCTTGATCAAAGGTTTTGCGGCGTGATCGAAAAGATAACAACCATATTCAGCGGTGTCTGAAATTACCCGGTTCATCTCATATAGTTTCTTTCGGGCGATGGTATTGGCGATCAGCGGAGTTTCATGAAGAGACTCATAATATGCCGATTCTTCAATGATTCCTGCATCTACCATGGTTTCAAAAGCCAGTTCCACACCAGACTTCACAAAAGCTACAAGCAGAACTCCTTGATCGAAATACTCCTGTTCTGTTATTTCTTCCGAAGTGGCT
>JBFGDP010000299.1:0-3044 GCA_041580575.1 Christiangramia sp. | reverse complement strand
CATAAACAGAGGCCTTTAAAGAATTTTTCGCATAGACCATTATATCTCCAGATCCTGATACCCTGGCGTCAACATTTTCGGCTACCAGGTAATCGGCATCAAAATCACCACTGCCGGTTACCGAACATTCCAGGGTAATGCTGCGACCTTTTAAATTAATGTCGCCGGAACCCGTTATTTTTCCTTCTAGTTCATCAACATCTAATTCCAGGTTCATGTTACCGCTCCCGGTCACATGGATCTGCATTTTATTAGCTTCGATCTTATCTGAGGTCCAGAGGTCACCCGACCCGGTAACTGAAATTTCATTTAGATCCTGGAATGGCACTGTAACCAGGATTTTCTCTTTGGGAGATATGCTATACCCTTCAGCAGTCGAAATTTTTAAACCGCCATTTCTCACTTCGGTAATGATATATTCCTGTAAATTGCTGTCAGCTTCTACCTTTATGTCTCCTTCGTTTCCAGCAATTAATTTTACATTCATAGATCCAACGAGCTTCACCTCGTCATAGGATTCTGTAGACCTGGTTTCAGAAACGATTTCCCCGTTCCCTTTAACTTTTTGCCCTCCCCATTGTGCATTAATACACGACACAGACAAAAAGCTGATGCTAATTATAAATAAAATTTTTTTCATGATTCTAGTGGTTGATTTAGTTGACTTTTATTGTTTGTTCAATTTGACGTTACCATAACTGCTGCTAATTCTAAACCTGGCTTCATTGCCTGAGCCATAAGAACCGGTAACTTCATCACCTGTGCTTCTATCGTTTCTTGTTTTGATATTTAGACCGTCGAGGCCGCTTACATTACCATAAGATGTTTTAATCAGAAAATTAAAGCTCATCTCGTTATCATAGCCTAGTTTTACTCCGGCATAGTCGGTATCGATTTCTATGTTTTTTGCTCCTTTTATCACTTTTTCGATAGATAAAGATCCATAATCCAGGTTGATATCTGCAGATTCAAAAATTCGGTTGATCCTGGTAGAAAGGTAATCACCATTACCAATTAGCACTTTTACCTTGTCGATATCCATGCTGCCGTAATCGCAATTGAAACTTAATTGTGAAACTTTTTTGATAGTGGACTTGGTGTAATCTGCATCGATAATTAACTTTCCCGCTTCACCAATCTCATAGTCTGAATAATCTGCATTGATCTCTGCACTGGTCACATAATCAATCCTGCTGCCCCGGGTATAGTCAAAATTAAGGTAATTAGATTTTCCTTTAAGTTCTCCAATATCCATTTTCCCATAATCGCAGCTTATTTTTGTGTTTCCGGTTGTTTTATCTAAATAGATGCCGCCGTAATCATTGCTTATGTTCAGGTTGTTACCAACCGGGGCTCTTACGATATAGTTAACCTCCAGATTTATATTATCAAAGCCTCCAAAAACCTCTTTCCACCAGGATTTATCTTCCTTAGAAAATCTTGTTCTGGCACTAACGCCACCAGATCCCTGTTCAAATTCTATATTTATCTCCTCCAGTCTTTTAGCAACCCGGTCCTTATCATTGCCATTTGCCTTGATGATCACTTCGATAACCACGCGGTTCTCGTCCCACGTAGAAATATCAACATTCCCATAACTATTGTCGATTTTCAGATCTGAATCTGCGCTTACTTTAAACTCTTTTTTGATCTTTTTCTCTTTAGTATGCTTTCCGCTTAATTCGGTTGCATAAGTGCCAGATTTACCCGAAAAATATTCGAAATGGGGAGCGCCGGGTATCAACACAGCCAGGAAGAGGATGCTAGATAATATTGTTTTCATGATTTTGATTCTTTAGTGATTTAATATTTTCAATTTGGGTTAACACGTTATTTAGAAGGTCAATTCGTTGCTGGAAATTCTGGATCATCGCATGAATTACCCTATTGTCCCGGCCGCTTTCCACCAGGTCTTTTTTCAGGTCTGCATAATTTTGTTCCAGTTTTTTCATTTGTTCAAGGGCATCCTTGATAATAACTTCTGTCTCCGGCGACCTTTCCGCATTCAGGGCATTCAATTCTCTTTCAATTAATCCGGAATAGAATTGCTGGGTCTGCTTCATTTCCGGGGAAATACTTGCCAGTTCAGCATTATTAACAGAATTCACAGGTCCAATAAAATCGCCTAAAAAGATAAATGCGAGTGCAAAACTGGCGGCAATGGTGGCCATTGGAACCCATAATCTTCGAATGCGATTTTCTTTTCCAGTATCTTGGTTGATATGTTCCAGTTTGTGAGAAAACCGTTCTCTGTGTCCCGTACGTGGTTCTTTAAGATCGAAGTTCAGATCTTCGAAGAGGTTGTTAAATTCATTATCTTTCATAATGCCGTAATTTATTTCTTAGGCTTTCCTTCGCTCGTGATATCATCGTTCTGCAATTAGCATAGGATAAATTCATGATCCCGCAAATTTCTTCATAGTCATATCCTTCGATTAAATGTAGGGTTAATCCCAGTCTGTAATTATCTTTCAGTGCGTTGATCTGCTTCATGATCATTCTTACTTTTGCGTTGTTGCCATCATCGTTATTTAAGCCAATACATGCATCATCAGTCTGATTTTCTATTTCATCATTGAAGCCAACTTCCTTCAATTTTGAGAATTTGTTATATGCGGTGATGCTTTCATTTACGACGATGCGTTTTAACCAGGCTCCGAATGTTGCATCTCCTTTAAAACTTTCGATCTTAGTAAAAGCCTTTAAAAAGGATTCCTGCATAATGTCTTCAGCTTCCGCAGATCGCCCCGTTATTCGAAAGGCTGTATTGTACATCGCTTTATAATAACGATCATAGATCTCCATTTGAGCACGTTGGTCTCCAAGACGACAACGGTCTACCAGGTCATTAATATGTGTGATGGTTGGTGTCAATTAATACTTGGTTTCTATAATAAAGATGCGGAAGTATTTTGAATGTTACACTTTTGAAAAAATAAATTACGCAAAGCGTGGCATAGGAATTGAATAATTGAAATAGAAAATCTAGAATAAATCTGAAAGTCTTATTTATCAGGGCTTTTAAATAACTTCTCAAAATTAGT
>JBFGDP010000298.1:0-3061 GCA_041580575.1 Christiangramia sp. | reverse complement strand
TTCAAATGCAAGAATATGAGTACAAATTCTATCCAGGAACCAGCGGTCGTGAGAAATAACCACGGCACATCCTGCAAAGTTATCCAGACCTTCTTCCAGGGCACGCAAGGTGTTCACATCAAGGTCGTTAGTTGGCTCATCCAATAACAGAACGTTTCCTTCTTCCTTTAAGGTCATGGCAAGATGAAGTCGGTTTCGCTCCCCACCAGATAGCATACTTACCTTTTTATTCTGCTCGCTTCCACTAAAATTAAATCTACTCAGGTAGGCTCTGGAATTCACCTGACGACCACCCATCATGATCAATTCCTGCTCATCGCTAAAGTTTTGCCAAATCGTCTTATCGGGATCAATATTCGAGTGACTTTGATCTACATATGCGATCTTAGCGGTCTCTCCCACATTAAAACTTCCTTTATCCGGTGTCTCTTCACCCATGATCATTTTAAAGATGGTAGTTTTCCCGGCACCGTTAGGTCCAATTACACCCACTATTCCAGCCTGTGGAAGCTTGAAATTAAGATCTTCGTAAAGTAATTTATCACCAAAAGCCTTGCTAACACCATCAGCTTCGATCACGTTAGTTCCCAGACGGGGTCCGTTAGGAATGTAGATCTCCAGCTTTTCATCAAGCTGCTTTTGATCCTGACTAAGAAGTTTATCGTAATTTTTAAGCCTTGCTTTTTGCTTGGTCTGTCTACCCTTTGGACTCATTCTTGACCATTCAAGCTCGCGCTCTAGAGTTTTCTGTCTTTTACTAGCCTGTTTTTGCTCCTGGGCAAGTCTCTTGGATTTTTGATCCAGCCAGGAAGAATAATTCCCTTTCCATGGAATCCCCTCTCCCCTGTCAAGTTCCAGGATCCAGCCTGCTACGTTATCAAGGAAATAACGGTCGTGAGTTACTGCGATCACCGTACCTTTATATTGCTGTAAGTGATGCTCCAACCAGTGTACAGATTCAGCATCCAGGTGGTTGGTAGGCTCATCGAGTAACAACACATCTGGTTCCTGTAGTAGAAGTCGGCAAAGCGCAACTCTTCTTCTCTCTCCTCCAGAAAGTACAGAAATCTTCTTATCCGGATCTGGAGTTCTTAGGGCATCCATGGCGATCTCTAATTTTGTATCCAGTTCCCAGGCATTGCTGGCATCGATCTTATCCTGAAGTTCGGCCTGCTTATCCATGAGTTTCTGCATTTTATCTGCATCCTCATAAACTTCGGGAAGACCAAACATATCATTGATCTTATTATATTCATCCAGAATAGCGACAGTTTCTGCCACCCCTTCCTTTACAACTTCAAGCACAGTCTTATTATCATCCAGCTCCGGCTCCTGTTCCAGCATACCTACACTGTAATTTGGAGAGAAAACAACATCACCCTGGAAATTCTGATCTTTCCCGGCAATAATATTCAGCAAGGTAGATTTACCGGACCCATTCAAACCAAGGATTCCGATCTTAGCCCCATAAAAGAAGCTTAAATATATATTCTTCAAAACCGGAGTATTCGCCTTCGGAAAGGTTTTCGTAACTCCAGACATTGAAAAAATTACTTTTTTATCGTCTGCCATATATTTTAAAATTTAATTTTTAAACATTTTGAGAATGCAAATATCCTGAATTTTTCACAGAATTCAATTATCATAAATACCCAATAATCTTTGTATCATAAGTAATTGCCCTGTGTGATAGGCAGTATGTTCAATCACGAGTAGGATCTCCCTGAGTAGGCTGTGGTCTTCAGAATTTTTGACAGGTAAATCAAGTTGAATATTTTTATCCAGAATATGATCCTTAAGGAGGTTTCGATCTTCAAAATAACCTGCCTTAAGATCTTCCCAGTCATCTTCATTATCTGGCACGGACTTTCCAGGCCAGTAGTCTTCGGGCCAGTTAGG
Source organism: Christiangramia sp. (assembly GCA_041580575.1). Classification (GTDB taxonomy): domain Bacteria; phylum Bacteroidota; class Bacteroidia; order Flavobacteriales; family Flavobacteriaceae; genus Christiangramia. The sequence continues at coordinate 1,162 of JBFGDP010000298.1, read as the reverse complement.
GGCTTTGTAATGTTGAGAACTGATATATAGCAGAATATCTTTTTGAGCAAAAACTATATGATAGAAAATTTCATAGAAAGAGTATGGTAGTCCTGCTGGTTTAATCCCAATTTTATGAAATGGAGTGGAATCAATAAAACTCTCGATAGGCATGAATGCCAGCCCGCCTTCTAAATGATTAACCAGCTGTTCTCTATACCTTCGTCCAGGTTCCATAATTAAAAATTATAACCTCCCTTTTAAGGCATTAAATACCCAGGAAATAAAAAAGAAGCCGATTCCGGTTACTGAAAATCCTATTGCATAATCCTTATACTTGAGGACACCTAATAAGATTAAGGCAGAGCCCACCAGGAACAGTAGAAAGCTCGCCCATCCAAAAATGGTATTTTTATTCATTGCCATATGAAGTGAATTTAAGCAAATATCGGCTAATTTTTAATGCTGTATTTGAAGCCGTGAATTACCTTGATTTTGTATTTTAGCCAAAAGCCATTTCTGAGGGATTATTCATAAAATATCTTCAGAAAATAGATTAATTTAAAATTAATCACATTAAAATAATCAATTTATTGTAAAAAGCTCAATATAATGGATATCAACTTCAATAAGAATGAAGATCACAATAAGCTTTTAGTTTCCACCCTGAGACAAAAGCTTGCTAAAATCAAATTAGGGGGTGGGGAAAAAAGGATTGAAAAACATCATGCCAAAGGCAAGATGACCGCCAGGGAAAGAATAGATTTTCTATTGGATGATAAAGAGAAATCTATTGAAATTGGCGCCTTCGCCGGTGATGGAATGTATGAAGAACATGGCGGCTGTCCTGGAGGCGGTGTTGTGGTTAAAATGGGATATGTATCGGGGAAACAATGTATCGTAGTAGCGAACGATGCTACAGTAAAAGCCGGGGCTTGGTTTCCTATTACAGGAAAAAAGAACCTTAGAGCTCAGGAAATAGCCATAGAAAACAGGCTGCCTATTATTTATCTGGTTGATAGCGCTGGGGTATTTTTACCTATGCAGGACGAAATTTTTCCTGATAAAGAACACTTTGGAAGAATTTTTAGAAATAACGCTGTAATGAGCAGTATGGGTATCACCCAGATCGCCGCGGTTATGGGTAGTTGTGTAGCAGGCGGCGCCTATCTGCCAATTATGA
>JBFGDP010000297.1:0-3063 GCA_041580575.1 Christiangramia sp. | reverse complement strand
ATTCTCCGTTTCTGTTTCGGTCTCTCCTTCAAAAGTGGTTTCAATAATAAGTCTTCCGGTTTGATTGGAATTAAAAGTTACTGTTACTTTCAGTACCATATCCTCATCAGATTCTGTAGCTCCCCAGGAACCTACTAAAGCAGTATCATTAATATCACTGCCGGCATCGTCGTCGCTATTACACGAAACAGCGATGGAAGTGGCAGTGAACAGAACAAAGAGGTAAATGAATTTTTTCATGATAAGAAAAATTTAAATGGAAAGTTCTTTACTCATATGGCTTTTCAAGCAACGCCTGTTTAAAAAATAGTTTCTACTCTATTAGTATAAATCCACTCTAAAATAAACTAAATTACTAACATACAGATATTTACCTAATGATATTATGTGGCAAAATATCCCCTGTTAAAACTGGCCGATCAGGAATAAATTTCACATGCTTAATAGCCGGCTGGTGCATCAAAATGAACTTTCTTAAACCGGGATTTAAAGGTATCAGCTAAGCTTATATCTCATAGAAGAAAACAGTCTGCAGGACTTTCTAAAATAATCTAATTGCTCTATATTTCCTGCCGATCAAAATTGAAGAAAATGCAAGAGCAAAGTGTGCGTCGTTATATAGAGAATGTACTGGAGAATATGCCCTTAGACTGGTTAAAATTAACCACTCACCGGCTGGATATCTATAATGAAGAACTGGCAAAAACAGAATTTATGGAACAGTTCGAATACCTGTTCCATGACAATAATTTTACAACCTCGGCTTTAGCTGCCCTGCCTACAGCCTTTGATTATATAAGATTAGGCCATCCTTTATCTTCGGTGCTGGAATGGGCCATAGCTAAATTCAATGATCTTAAGCCAGATAATGTTATTAGTTTTTCTTCCCGGGTAGCCCCGGTACTGGCTGTGCTGCGAAAGAATCTTTTCGCTAATAAAAAGACCAGGATACTGTATTCTGAAGCTCTGCCGTCTTGCTTTGATCTTGAAGCATTGAAACGTGTCTATGGCTATGATTTTGAAGTAGCTAAAATCAGCAATTCCGGCAATATCAAAGAATTTGAAGGAAGTACCATCTATATCTCCCGAGAGGAAGAGCCAGCTAAATTTGACCTCGAAAAGAACATCGATTTCTTTATTAGCCTTCATGGTGACCTGGGCAGTATCATCCTGGTAAATGGCTCCGATAATGAATCTTATATTTCAGAAATACAGCACGTAAGAAGGAGAGAGACCATCGCCATGACCCCGGCAGATTGTTTTACTGCCCTACAGCAATTCATCGGGTTGAAGGCGGAACGCCCTGCGAAAAATGACTATGAAACCAACAAGGCCAGCGTAATGAATGAAGTGAATCAGATCACTGCCACAAGCTCTAAGGTACTGCTCGGTTCCAGCGGACTTTCCATACAGTATGCCATCATGATGGGACTTATAGACGAAGCCCTGCAAGAACATAATGGAAAACAGATCAGGATTATTGTACCACCTAACTGTTATGGAGGTACGAATGACCAGGCCAGACGTGTAGCGGCCTGCGTGGAAAACGTAAAGATCCTGGATCTTCCGGTAGACGGGGATAATGACATGGTACAAAGTACAGATAAGGTGCTGGAACAGGTGGCAAAAGAAGATGCCGTGCCTTATATCATAGCAGAAATTCCCACCAATCCCAGGGTCGAGGTCCCAGATCTGCAAAAACTGAAAGAAGTTCTAAGCAGAAAACGTACAAATAACTCAGGTGAAGCGGCCATAGAACCGGTTTTTATTCTGGACCAGACCTTCTGTCCCAATGTACAATTTTGCGGTGAAGATGGCATTCTGTCTTCGATAAAGACAATTTCTTATGTGAGCGGTTCTAAGTTCCCGAGCGGCGGGAAATGCACCGCTGGTTACTGCGTTGCTAATAAAAAGGCAGCTCCACTGCTGGAAAAAATAGACAGCCACTTAAGGCTTTGTGATAATGAAGCTACCGCATTGCAGGTGGAAATCCTGGCTGCGCAATTGCCATCTATGAACCAGAGAATAAAGGAAGCCTATAAGAATACCCGTGAATTCGTGACTTATATCGAGAAAACCTTACCAGAGGCCAAGATCAATTTTGTATCAGAAGAACTGGCCGCACAGGGGTTTACTCCTTCTGTTTTTTCACTGGACCTGCCTACCAGAGGAAATTCTCCCGAAGAAAGAGAGGCATATAAAAGGGAATTGAACCAGAAACTCATCGATATGATGATTGGCCGTATTCCCAATGAAAGTAAGTATTGTGTAAGTTACGGTCAGTTAAAGGGCTGTTACTGGACTATCCCGGCTACTTCTACCCAGGGAACTACCAAAGAAGATGATAAGGATTATATCGCCCGTGTTTCTGTTTCGCCAAACCTGGACCTGGATTTACACAAAAAGGTATTTTCAGAATTTGTCGCACTTATACAGGAAGTATAAAACTGAAAAATAAAACCAAACTCCGTTACACTATGCCCGATACAGACCGAAAATATCTCTTTCTAGGTGATAGTCTAACGGAGTTTGGTAACTGGGAAAAATTGCTGGGAAAACCGGGCTTTATCAACCAGGGCATCAGTGGTGATGTGACCCGCGGGGTGCTGAACAGATTAGACCGGGTTATAAAAGCAAATCCGCAAAAGATTTTCCTGTTGATCGGGGTAAACGACCTGGCCAGCAGAATACCTGATGACCAGATCCTGGAGAATATTTTCAGGATCATAGAAAACATCAAAAAAGAATTACCCGAAACAACTATTTACCTGCAAAGCCTCCTTCCCATAAACCCGACCGTAACGGGTTTCAATGATAATTTTGACTATTCGGCCAGCATCGTCCATATCAATGCCCGGCTCAAAAATAATCAACCTAACCCCGGTTATATTTTTCTGGATCTTTATCCTCAATTCACTGATACTAAAGAGCGACTGGCTACTGTATATACCACAGATGGCCTGCACCTCAACGAGAAGGGATATGAACTATGGGCAGAGATTTTAAAAAAAAATGTTCACCTTTAGTGGCTGGAAACCTGGTCCTATAAGATCACCCGGTCAT
>JBFGDP010000296.1:0-3071 GCA_041580575.1 Christiangramia sp. | reverse complement strand
GAAAGATTCTTTTGACCACGATTACCTTGAATTCAGTAATACCGTCGATAGAAATTCTGTCAAAACGCCCTTTTCACTATTCAGGACTTTCCATTACCGTTTTCGTTGTTTTCATTCTCATTTTTCTCTTGTTTCTCTTCTTCTTCCTTAGCTTCCTCTGCATCTTCTTTAGAGATCAACGGATGATCCTTCATATTTAGACCTACTATAAGGATTACATTCGTTATAGTTCCATACAGCATCATGACCACGGCAATAAAACCTCCGCCAAGAAGAGATGCCATTCCCAGGCTTACATAGTAAATTGTCTGGTACCAGGAGGTATCAACATTTTCAGATTCACTTATGGGCAAGTTCAGCATCAAAAATGTAATTACGGCTGCCACGATTAGAATGGTATCAGATTTTGCGATCATCAAGACATCTTTATAATGACGGTCTGTTAACCTTGATTCTGAAGACCTGCTCAACCCCAATAAAGTTAACATGAGAGCAAGTATAGTAGTAGAGCCAAGAATGACGGTATTACAAAGCATGTTTATCCCAGACATGGAGTTTTTAAGGAGTTCCAGCGCTTCATATCCGGACAATTGTCCTAAGATAAAAGTACCTGAACCCATAACAACTGTAGAAACGACTCCTCCCACGATTGCACGTTTAACAATGGCATTCATTTCTTTAAACTTTTATTGGTTTGTTACAAATACAAACTAAATTCAGAAAAAAGATATTCCTTTTATCTAAGTTTCTGTTAAATGGATCAGTATTTTTTACAAAAGTTGGTAATTTAAGGATTAAAACTTCCCATTATGTCAAAAATGAATGTCACTCAAAAGCTTATCAAGGAACACCTGTTAAAAGGTGAAATGGAACCTGGTAAAGAAATAGGAATCAAAATAGACCAGGCGCTATTGCAAGATGCAACCGGTACTTTGGTGCAGCTGGAATTAGAAGCAATGGGCTTGAAAAAAGCGCAGACAGAAGTGGCAGTTCAATATGTAGATCATAACCTGTTACAAACAGATTTTAAGAATGCAGATGACCATTTATTTCTCCTTTCTGCGGCCCAACGGTTTGGATTGTGGTATAGCAGGCCGGGAAATGGTGTTAGTCACCCCGTGCATATGCAACGTTTTGGAAAACCTGGTAAAACCATGGTGGGTTCAGATAGTCATACACCTGCGGCTGGTTCCCTTGGTATGCTTGCTATTGGTACAGGAGGACTTGATGTTGCAGCGGCCATTGCCGGACAGCCATATTTTGTGAAAATGCCCAAAGTAATGGGGGTGAAATTGACAGGGAAATTACCAGATTGGGTTAGTGCCAAAGATGTGATCCTGGAAATGCTAAGAAGGTATGATGTTAAAGGTGGCGTAGGTAAGGTCATTGAATACTATGGTGATGGTTTGAAAAATCTTAGTGCCATGGACCGTCATGTAATTGCAAATATGGGTGCTGAACTTGGAGCAACTACCACGGTTTTTCCAAGTGATGAAGAAACAAAAAGATTTTTAAAAGCCCAGGGGAGGGAAGATGACTGGATAGAACTGAAGGCAGATGAAGGATGTCACTATGATTTCCATGATGAAATCATTCTTGATGAACTTATTCCTTTAATCGCCCTGCCAACTAGTCCCGGAAATGTGGTTCCGGTAAGAGAAGTTGAAGGTAAAGAGATAAGCCAGGTGGTTATAGGTTCATCTGCTAACCCGGGGCTTAGGGATTTCTGGATAGCCGGAGCGATCGTGGAAGGCAAAACTGTTAATAATGATGTGTCCTTTGATATAAACCCAACTTCAAGGCAAATGATTCAGAATATGATAGATAACAGGGCATTTGCGAATCTTATAAAAGCAGGTGCACGGTTTCATCAATCAGGGTGTATGGGATGTATAGGAATGGGACAGGCTCCTGCCTCTGGTACTATTAGTCTTAGAACAATGCCTCGTAATTTCCCTGACAGGTCTGGCACCAAAGATGACCAGGTTCATCTTTGTAGTCCCGAAACCGCTGCGGCTTCGGCCTTGACCGGTAAGATCACAGATCCCAGGGATCTTGAAAAGCTCTACGATATGAAATATCCGGAATATCAGCATCCGGAGATCGAGATCATCAATACAGAAATGCTGGTGGCTCCGCCTGAAGATGGCACTGATATACAACTAAAAAAAGGCCCTAATATCAAATCCCTGCCCTATATAGAACCTATGCAGGAAAAGTATTGTATCCCTGTATTATTGAAAATGGGAGATAATATTTCTACAGATGAGATCCTAAAAGCCGGCGCCGAAGTTTTGCCATTCAGGAGTAATTTGCCTGAGATCAGCAAATATTCTTATACAGTTATTGATGAAAGCTTCTATGACCGGGCTATGGAAGCCAAAACAACACATGGAGGGCATATAGTGGTAGCTAAGGATAACTATGCCCAGGGGTCCAGTCGCGAACATGCCGCAATTGCTCCTAAATACCTGGGACAGGTAGCAGTAATTGCCAATTCTTATGCTCGAATAGCCTGGCAAAACCTGGTTAATTTCGGAATACTACCGTTAGAATTTATTAATATTGAGGACTATGACAAGATAGAGCAGGGAGATATGGTTTATTTTAGGAATTTGAGAGAAGATGTAAAGAACCGTCAAAATGTGAAGGTGATCATTAAAAATGACCACGGTAAAAAGCAAGAGTTTGAAACCAGGCACACCATGAGCGACCGGCAAATCGAAGTACTGCTTAAAGGTGGTATAATAAATGAATTTAAAGACAGGCTGGAAGAGGAAGATCTCAAAGCTTAAAAATTAGACATAAAAAATCCCTTTCAAGTTGAAAGGGATTTTTTTTATGCTCTTTTAATGTGTGCTCATCTTAGATTTACGTTTACTACACTGTCTTTCAATATCGTTGGCAGTTTGGGCGATAGACGCCTCGAAAGAGTCTTCATTAGATTCTGCAAAAATTTCTGACCCCGGAGCACTTAATCTGATCTCTGTGATATACCCATTAGGTTTTTGATTTTCATCTCTTTTAAAGAAAACATTCGCTCTGACCACCCAGTCATATTTATTTTCAAT
>JBFGDP010000295.1:0-3072 GCA_041580575.1 Christiangramia sp. | reverse complement strand
GATGTAAGCAAATCGGTTAAAATTTGTGCTAAATATACGTGAGAAAAATATCGAAATCAACCAAAAAGACTACTGAATATTCCTCCAGTTTCTGGCGTATCTGGGAGCAATACTATTTAAGGTTTCTTTAAGCTCGGTACTACCCTGATAGACGGGTCCGCCGGCATATATCGAGGTGATCTCATCTGCCTTTGAGTCAAAGAATATCCTTAGTAACAAAGAATTATTACGCCTGCTGTTCATGGTCTTTAATTTCGCAAGTGAACCGGCAATAGCGTTCTTTCCGGCCAGAATATCTTCGTGCATTACATCAAGTCCTAAACGGTGATACTCATATAATGCTGTTCTATATTCGCCATAGGTATTGGCGAGCAGGTCTGCATTTAACCTGAATCTCGACCGCTGCCCGTCAGATCCTTTCCAGCCCTGCGAATTACCCTGTTGTGCGGTGGTCACGATCCTGTTGGCCTCTTCAAAATAGGTAGTACCTCCATCTGGAGCAAACGTATCTGCATCCAGCCCCAGAATAGTATAGATATAAAAAGAAATTACCGAAACCAGATTGGAAGTATAGGTATTCTGACTATAATTTAGCGGCTGGTATTCGCGGTAACTAAAACTAAATTGCTCATCGTTAAAATTGAATACGGGACTAATCAGCGATGTTCCGTAAACCGGCCTGGAAGATTGCACCTGAATGGTTCCGTTAAAAGACTCCCCCTCAAAACTAGTGATAGTGATGAACATGCTGCAATTAATACGTTCATGTGGCTGAAATTTCTGCTCGGTCCAGGTGGTTTGATTCACAAATTCATTAAGTGCGCGTTCCAGGGTCTTAAAAACCGAAAGATTGGCCTGACCCGTTTGCTCAGCATTTACAATAATTTCACAATTAAGCTGTTGAGCACTTACCAGCTGGACTGCCAAAAGCAATAATATGAAACTAAAAAGCTTACGCATGCAATAAATTTACAATTTCATTTAATATATCTCCCGCTACTTCCTGTTTGGATTTTAGCTCAAAATCCTTTTTAAGATCGGGATAAATAATACTTATTTTGTTGGTATCAGCTTTAAATCCAGCTCCCTTATCATTCAGTGAATTTAAAACAATAAAATCAAGATTCTTTTTTATAAGCTTTTTTCTTGCATTTTCTTCTTCATCATTGGTTTCTAAAGCAAAACCAATCAGCTTTTGACGAGTTTTAATTTTTCCAAGGCTAGCCAGAATATCCTCGGTTCTGGTTAGTTCCAGGCTTAGATCATCATCGTTCTTTTTGATCTTTCTATCTGCAACATATTTTGGTTTATAATCTGCCACTGCCGCAGCAGCAACCAGAACGTCTGCCTTTCCAAAATGCTTATGCGCGGCTTCGAACATTTCCCTGGTACTGGTCACCCTAATCAACTTAACTTTAGTTTCATCTACAGTTAAATGTGATGGTCCAAGAATAAGGATCACTTCAGCACCCATCTGCGACGCTACCTTAGCGATCTCACAACCCATTTTCCCACTGGAATGATTGCCTATAAAACGAACCGGATCTATAGCTTCGTATGTAGGCCCGGCAGTTATTACGATTTTTCTTCCCTTTAAAGGAAGGTCGACGGAGTAATGATCTTCAATAAACTGAATGATATCTTCAGGTTCGGCCATTCGGCCTTCGCCGTGCAGGCCACTGGCCAGTTCACCTTCACCTGCCGGAATCATGATATTACCATAATCCTGCAGAGCTTCTAAACTGTTCTTAGTAGAGGGATGCTTATACATATCCAGATCCATTGCCGGAGCAAAAAACACAGGACACTTTGCCGAGAGGTAGGTAGCAAGCAAAAAGTTGTCACTGTTACCCGAGGCCATTTTAGAAAGCGTACTTGCAGTAGCCGGGGCTATAAGCATGAAATCGGCCCAAAGGCCGAGTTCAACGTGATTGTTCCATCTTGCATTTTCATCCTCTTCATCTGTAAATGAAGAAAACACTTCATTTTTAGATAAGGTAGAAAGGGTAAGCGGAGTAATAAAATCTTTGGCCGCAGGAGTCATGACTACTTTAACGTCTGCACCGGCCTTTACAAATAAACGTACTAATGCGGCAGTTTTAAAAGCGGCAATACCTCCGGTAATACCTAATAAAACTTTTTTACCCTTAAGTACAGACATATTTGATCCCAGATTCTATTCCTCGGTATCTTTTGTATTACGCCAGTAGATCTTATCTTCCAGCCATTCCTGGATAGCAAGTGATTGCGGTTTTGGCAATCTTTCGTAGAATTTAGAAACTTCGATCTGCTCCTTGTTCTCAAAGATCTCGTCTAACGAATCATTGTAAGTCGCGAATTCATCAAGTTTCTCCAATAATTCTTTCTTGATTTCACCGTTGATTTGCCCGGCTCTTTTAGCGACTATAGAGATCGCCTCATAAATATTTCCGGTTGGTGCATCTACCTTATTTCTATCAATAGTAGTAGTGTTCACCGGTGCATCAATTTTCTTAAAATCCATCATTCCTATTATTAAAAATTCTGTAACCTTTTATCTATTTCTGATAAGGAGTCCTCTATTTGAGTGGTATACTCACCATCAGGATAATACTTTTTATATGCCTTGAAAAATACCTTAGCCTCCTTTAATCGCTCCTCCATTAAAAACTCATAACTATTGATCGCGAGCTTAAAAGCCGAATCAAAACGATAATAATACGCATCTTCCCTGAAAGGAGAACCCGGATAATCTGCTATAAAGTTATTAAAAGCTGCAATAGCGGCCTTGTAGTATTCTGTATGATGATATTGTTTGGCAATTTCATATGCTTTTTTCTCTAACTTGATCCTTAACTCGGTCGCCTTTTCATTAGCAGCCGAGGTAAATTCACCATCAGGATATTTGTTCAGATATTTTTGAAGTTCCTCAATACCTTTATGGGTATCTGTCTGGTCCAGATCAAATCTTGGCGACCTGTAAAAATAGCTGGCTGCAGATTTATAGGAAGCCTCTTCAGCCTTCTGGCTGTTTGGATATAATTGTAAAAATCTTTCGAATTGAAAAGGAGAATTATAATAATCCCCTAATTG
>JBFGDP010000294.1:0-3092 GCA_041580575.1 Christiangramia sp. | reverse complement strand
TATTTTAATAAGATCTGCCCCGTTCTTATAACGTTGCCTTACAGCTTTCCTGGCATCTTCCACACTATTCACCACTCCTTCTTTAGGCCCGGGATCTCCAACCAGGGATCTGTTCATCCCATTAGTGGGATCGGCATGTCCGCCGGTAGTCGCCAGGGATTTCCCTGCCGTGAAGATTCTTGGTCCTGCCACCTTGCCATTATGTATAGCATCACGTAGGGCAATATTAACACCGGTACCTCCCAGGTCTCTAACCGTAGTGAACCCGGCCATTAAGGTCTTTTCAGCAAATCCTATGGAGTTAAAGGCATCATCTGCCGGGTCATTGGTAAAACGCTGCAGATACTTGGAAGGATTGGTTTCGTTCTCAAGATGAACGTGCATATCTGTTAATCCCGGTAGTACGGTCTTGTCTTTAAGGTCTACCACAGTATCATCCCCAGAAACCGGGTCTACAAATCCTTTTTTAACATCTACGATCCTGTTACCAGAAATTATGATGGTTTGATCCACTAGGACCTTTCCGTTCTTAGTATCTACAAGTTTTCCTGCGTGTATATAAGTATTCTGAGCCATCATATTCGAGCAGAAAAAGATGACCGCCAACAGCGTAAATAGTTTATTCATATTATTGATTTAAAAAATCTTTGATGGTTTGAGAAATATGATCGATCTGTTCATCATCCAGCTCTGTATGCATAGGTAATGAGATCACCTCCTGCACTAACTGGTTAGTGATCTTAAAGTTTTTCTCTTCATACCTTTCATCCAGGTAAGCTTTTTGACGATGTAAGGGTATAGGATAATAAATTCCAAAAGGAATTTCATTCTCCTGCAAATGTTTCGCCAGGGCGTCTCTTTTACCGCTGCCAATCTTCAGCGTATATTGATGATATACATGTGAATCACAATCACCTGTTCTCACCGGGGTAACTATATCTTTCACACCTGTGAATGCTTCAGAATATTTTATAGCTGCCTCTTTTCGGGCTTCGTTATATAGGTCCAGATTTTTAAGCTTAGCACTCAGCACCGCTGCCTGGAAACTATCCAGCCTGGAGTTCACTCCTACCACATCATGATGATATCGCTCGTACATCCCATGATTTACAATTCCCCTGATGGTATGCGCCAGTTCATCGTTATTGGTGAATATCGCTCCACCATCTCCATAACATCCAAGATTCTTAGACGGGAAGAACGAAGTAGCTGCCACATCGCCTATAGTACCGGCTTTAATGTTACCACTGTCTGCAGAATTATAATTAGCTCCTATAGCCTGAGCATTATCTTCGATCACATAGAGATTATGTTCTTTCGCGATCTCCATAATAGCATCCATATCTGCAGATTGCCCGAATAAATGTACCGGCACGATCGCTTTAGTATTTGGAGTAATAGCTTTTTTTATTTCCTCAGGATCAATATTGAAGGTGTGGGGATCTACATCTACAAGTACCGGGGTTAACTGAAGGAGGGCAATAACCTCTACAGTGGCGGCAAATGTAAAATCTGCCGTAATCACCTCATCTCCGGGTTTCAATCCCAGACCCATCATAGCGATCTGCAAAGCATCTGTACCATTAGCACAGGGAATAACATGCTTTACCTGCAGGTAATCTTCCAGTTCTTTCTGGAAAGCATGTACATGAGGACCATTAATAAATGACGTGTCCTCTAATATTTGCTGCATTCCCCTATTTACTTCCTCTTTTATACCTTGGTACTGACCCTTAAGATCAACCATTTGAATCTTTTTCATCTACAATTTTTTTCAGGAGTACGAAAATACGAAATATAGGTCCTACTGGCAATCCAATTATTGGGAAAGACTTATTTTAGCATTCTTAAGTTTAATAGTGTGCATGGAATTTATAACGTACTGGTCAAGCTAAGCAATCCTGCCCTCAAATTGGCTGGTCGCTTTAGTCCCAAGCTGAAGGATTTCACAGAAGGCAGGAAAGAACTTTTTCAAAATCTTGAAAAAAACAGGGATCCACAATCTGAATATATCTGGATACATGCTGCATCTCTTGGTGAATTTGAGATGGCGGTACCGGTGCTTCAGATGTTGAAGCAACAATACCCTGAGCGTAAAACAGTGGTTAGTTTTTTCTCTCCATCTGGATTTAATAATAAAAAAAGCCATGAGTTAGTAGACTATTTCACCTACCTGCCTCTGGATACCCGCGGGAACGCTAAGAAATTTCTTGAAATCCTTCAACCATCGATAACTTTCTTCATCAAGTATGATTTCTGGCCAAATTTTTTGGACGAATTAAAAAGCAGAAACATCCGGACCTTCCTGGTTTCAGGAGTATTTAGAAAAGACCAGGCTTTTTTTAAAGCCTACGGAAAATGGATGATTAAGTCCCTGGAGGCTTTTGAACATTTTTTTGTTCAGGACCACGGGTCCGAAGAATTATTAAAAAGCATTGGTTTTAAAAATGTGACGGTGGCAGGAGACACCAGGTTCGACAGGGTGGCTTCGCAAATCGAAGCAGATAACCGAATCGATTTTATAGAGCAATTTAAACAGGAGAAGATCCTTACCGTTTGCGGCAGCACCTGGCCTCAGGATGAGGCGCTGATGATAGATTTCATTAACAGTTCAAAGAACATCAAATTCATCATTGCCCCCCACGAGATCAAGCCTGCAAAGATCGATAGATTGGTAAGCCAGTTAAAGCTTCCTGCGGTAAAATACTCTCAAATGAGTGTAAATGATCTTAGCTATTACTCGGTGTTGATCCTGGATACGATTGGATTGCTGGGTAGAGCTTATAGTTATGCAGATATCGCCTATGTTGGCGGTGCTGCCGGCAAAACCGGTCTGCATAATATCCTTGAACCTGCCACTTTCGGGGTTCCCATTATCATTGGTGCTAATTATGAAAAATTCCCTGAAGCTCAGAAATTAAGACAGTTATCGGGCTTGTTCTCTGTCACAAATCCAGAAGAATTTACGGCGATCATGACCAAATTATATACAAACAAAGAATTCCGTGAAAAATGCGGAATGATTGCAGGTCATTATATAAACAGCAATACCGGGGCGGTTAAAAAATTGCAGAAATACCTGGAGTTTACGC
>JBFGDP010000293.1:0-3098 GCA_041580575.1 Christiangramia sp. | reverse complement strand
TACTCTAAGTTTAGCAGATTTATGATCCCTTGATGTGGAAACAAAATATAACCGGGAAGAATCTTCACTCCAGTCATTATCATCAAAGGTGCCACTACAATTAACATTGTCACAAAGTGTTCCTCTTCTTGGATCTGGTTCCATCTGCAGCCGGATAACTTCAGGTTTTTCAGTATCTATAATAACCCTCTCGATCATAATAGGTTTTTCATCTTCGGGTAGTGGATATTTCCATTTTTGCAAATTTGGAGCTCCAATATTCGTAGTAACCAGGTACATATCACTCACGTGCCGTTGATCCTGTTGATAGGTAGCTATTTTTTTAGAATCGGGGGACCATAATAACACAGGGTTGTTACTTCTTTCCCATCCGGCATTATCTGTGGCATAGCCATAATTTTCTATTCCATCTGTGGTAAGTTGCCTTTCTTTACCGCTTTCAAGATCTCTCAGCCATAAATTCCAGTCTTTAATAAAGGCTAATTTTTTGCCATTTGGAGAAACCATTTCTGTACCCAGACCCGAACTGGATTTGCCAATTTCCAGGTTTGCTTCCTTAAGTAAACTTTCCAGATCTGTAGAGGTCTTTTTTTCTTCCTTCCGGGTATTAACCAAAACATACCTCGAACCTTCCTGAGTAGAAATACGGTACCAGAAATGACCTTTATCCACCCAGGTGGGATTGACCGATTTTTGAAATACCAGATCTTCGGTATTTTCACCTAAAAATTTAACCGCACGGTCATAATCTTCCTGCGACATCTTTGCAGTCTGTGAGTGTAGAGGCGTTATAAAATAACATAGGAGAAAAAGAAAGAGTAGGGGACTTTTCATGGTTAAAGAATTTGAGTAAGCAAGATAAAAAATTAAAAACCAAAATAATTACAATCTATTAATCTATAGGTAGCCTGGAAACCAGGAATAACCCAAATAGTAAAACTGGTTTTGAGTATTATTATGAATATATTTGGCCAAAATCCCAGTTTTGTTCAGGAAACGATTCTACTATCTTATCAAGGTCCAGTATTTAGGTTATAGATTGCATGGCTGGCAAAAGCAACCAACAGTGAAAACCGTGGAAGGACTTATCACCAAAACTTTAGGTTGGGTGATGCCAGAAGCTAAGTGTAAAATACTGGGCACCAGCAGAACAGATGCGATGGTGTCTGCTGAAGAATCTGCCTTTGAATTGTTTCTGGATCACGAGCCTCTGGAAGACCTGGATGTATTTTTAAAGATCTTTAATAAGAATCTACCCCAGGATATTCGAGCACTGAGTATAACTCAGGTAGACGAGAAATTCAATATCATACAACATTCCAAGACCAAGGAATACGCATATCTGTTCAGTATTGGAGATAAATTTCATCCTTTTTGTGCTCCTTTTATGGCCAATTTCCAGGAAGATCTTGATATTGAAGAGATGAAGAAAGGAGCTGCATTGTTTCAAGGGACACACAATTTCAGGAATTATTGTGTGAGAGTTTCAGAGAAAAGCACTTTTGAAAGAGAGATGCTAAGATCTGAGATCGTTGAGAATACTGAATACACTGCCAATTTTTTCCCTGAAAGATCTTATATTTTCCATATCCACGCCTCGGGATTCTTGCGCCACCAGGTGAGATTAATGATGGGAAGCCTGGTACTGGTAGGAAGGGGAGAGTTGAGCCTTGATGATATCAGGAATAGTTTAAAACCGGATAGTCCCGAATTACAAATGGATTATATCGCTCCGGCATCAGGCTTGATACTAAATAAAATTGAATTCGATTAAACTAATTCTTTTCAAGGATCTTTAGCGAAATTTTAATCGTTTCATAAGGAATGGCTTCCTCAAAATGTTCATAGAAACTTCTTAATGAATTTGGATTTTCCAGTTCCTGTTTCGCCTTTCTGATAGATTTTAAATCTGAGGAAGGTACAAACTGATGCAAGTCTATATTTTCCCCCTCATCATAAAGTTTAAGCAGATGTGTAAAAATTGTATTCCTGGCTACATCTCTTTCCTGAGCGATTTCCTCAATACCTAATCCCTGCTTATATAATCTCAGTGTTTCCTTTAGGGTATTCCCCTTTTTTATTTTCTTCTTTGGTTTTGTTACCCTTTTCTCTTTACTAAAGGCTATGATCTCCTTGATGAACCTGAAACCGTAATCCTCCATTTTTTTTCTACCCACACCGTTAATGAGCATAAATTCTGAATCGGACATAGGACGTTGTTTCTCCATATCTTTCAGGGTTGCGTCATTAAAAATGAGATAAGCAGGTATGTCTTCTTCTCTGGCGATTTCCAGACGTACTTTTCTTAATCTTTCAAATAATGTATTTTCCTGAACACTACTCTTATCTGCCTTCACCTGTGCTTTCGCTTCTTTGGCATCGGCCAGATAGACCTTTTCATTTTCAAAGAGAACTTTTTTAGACTGTTCGGTCAATTTTAAATGATTGTTTTGATCGAACGCAATCTCCACATATCCAAGGTTAATGAGTTGAATAATATATTGTTGCCAGTGATTCCATGATATATCCTTGCCGATACCATAGGTAGAAAGTTCCTGGTAATTATTTCTTCTAACCACCTCGTTTTGTGAACCACGAAGCACATCTATAACTGCAGAGATGGGTTGAGCACCCTTAAGCCTGAAGATGCATGATAGTGCTTTTTGAGCTATTACCGTACCATCAAAAAATTCCGGGGGATTCCTGCAAATATCACAGTTACCACAATCTTTCTGAAGATACTCCCCAAAATAGCTAAGAAGGATCTTTCTACGACAACTTAGTGCCTCAGAATACTGTTTCATCCTGTCCAGTTTGGCCATTTGTACTTCTTCATTTTTTGCATTTGAAGCAAATTTCTGAAGCTGGATCACATCGGCATAACTATGAAATAAAAGCGTGTCTGAAGCTAGTCCATCTCTTCCCGCCCGGCCGATCTCCTGATAATATCCTTCCAGGTTTTTAGGCATATTGTAATGTATCACCCAGCGTATATTCGATTTATCGATTCCCATTCCAAACGCTATGGTAGCACAAATGATCTGTTTCTCGTCGTTAATAAAATCATCCTGGATCTGTGACCTTTCCAAATGGTCCAG
>JBFGDP010000292.1:0-3100 GCA_041580575.1 Christiangramia sp. | reverse complement strand
GCATTCCTTGTGGGTACAGACCAAATGGCTGCAGGAAAGTATATCAGCGAACATGACAAAAAGATCGCCAACAAACTGGCTTATGTTATGGCCGGTGGTGACCTTTCAGCAAACCAGATGGTTAGTGAACAGTATCTGTTAGACCTGGAAAGAGAAGCCTTTCTTTCGCTTACCGGAGAAAGAAAAACTCTGGAAAGACTTCAGCACATGCTTAAAAAAGGAAAACCGCTACGTAATTAGTAGTTATATTGAGTAAAGAGTAATTAGAAATGCACAAATTGGAAGATTTAAAAGTTTGGACAAAAGCAATGAAAGTTGCTGAAGATATATATGTTCTGAGTTCAGCTTTTCCTTCTGCAGAAAAGTTTGGCTTAACCAGTCAAATTCGTAAAAGTGCAATTTCAATTGCCTCAAATATTGCAGAAGGTGCTGGAAGAAACACCAAAGGAGAATTTAGAAATTTTCTAAGTATAGCCAGTGGTTCTTCTTATGAACTTTTTACTCAATTAACCTTAGCTTATAAATTAAATCTTACTTCTGAGAATCTGGTACAGCCAATTCTTGAAGAAGTTGTTGAGATACAAAAAATGAATTACTCTTTAATAAAAACTTTAGTGTAATGTGTATCTCAATACTCATTACTAAATTCTAAATACTAGAAAAATGAAGACAGCATATATAGTAAAAGCATACAGAACCGCAGTAGGAAAAGCTCCAAAAGGCGTGTTTCGTTTCAAAAGACCAGATGAACTGGCTGCTGAAACGATCCAGTACATGATGGAAAAATTACCAGATTTCGACAAGACCCGAATTGATGATGTGATGGTTGGAAATGCCATGCCAGAAGCAGAACAGGGATTGAACGTAGGTAGACTGATCTCACTTATGGGATTAAAAATCGAAGATGTTCCCGGGATGACCGTAAACAGATACTGTGCCTCAGGTCTGGAAACGATTTCGATCGCCACCGCCAAGATCCAGATGGGAATGGCAGACTGCGTGATCGCAGGTGGTGCAGAAAGTATGAGTTATATCCCTATGGGAGGATATAAGCCGGTACCAGATTATGAAGTTGCCAAGGCAGGTAATGAGGATTACTACTGGGGCATGGGATTAACTGCGGAGGCAGTAGCGAATAAATACAAAGTATCCCGTGAAGACCAGGATGAGTTTGCTTACAACTCACATCAGAAAGCGATCAAGGCTCAGGCTGAAGATCGTTTCCAGGATCAAATTGTTCCAATTACCATCGATGAAACCTATGTGGATGAAAATGGCAAAAAACAAACCAGGTCTTATACCGTAACTAAAGACGAAGGTCCAAGGAAAGATACTTCTATAGAAGTTCTTAATAAATTGAGACCAGTGTTTGCAGAAGGGGGAAGTGTTACTGCGGGTAACTCTTCACAGATGAGTGATGGAGCCGCTTTTGTGATGGTGATGAGCGAAGAAATGGTAAAGGAACTAAATCTTGAGCCAATCGCCAGAATGGTAAGTTATGCTGCAGTTGGAGTAGAACCAAGGATCATGGGAATAGGACCCGTACATGCTATTCCAAAGGCTTTAAAACAGGCTGGACTTAAGCAGGATGACCTTGAGTTAATAGAATTAAATGAGGCATTTGCTTCTCAATCTCTGGCAGTTATCAGAGAGCTTGACCTTAATCAGGATAAACTTAACGTGAACGGTGGAGCAATTTCTATGGGACACCCGCTTGGATGTACCGGGGCGAAACTCTCTGTACAGGTTTTCGATGAAATGCGTAAGCGTGACTTGAAGAACAAGCACTGTATGGTTACTATGTGTGTTGGTACAGGACAGGGCGCGGCAGGAGTATTTGAATTCCTGAACTAGAACTAAGCAACGAGATCTCACTAGTGAGATCTTAAGTGAAATTAAAAAATTAATCTATAAAGTGAGATTTTCATTAAAATCTCACTTCTAAATACTAAATAAAAATGAGCACAGATACAGCTAAAAAAGATCTCTTGCGCGGAGGTCAGTTCCTGGTAAAAGAAACTAAAAGTGAAGATGTTTTCACACCAGAAGATTTCAACGAAGAACAGGAAATGATGCGTGATTCTGTAAAGGAATTCGTAGAACGTGAAATATGGCCTCACAAGGAGCGTTTTGAGCAAAAAGACTACGCTTTAACTGAAGAGGTAATGCGTAAGGCCGGAGAGCTTGGTTTTCTTGGGGTTGCCGTACCAGAAGAATATGACGGGCTGGGAATGGGATTCGTATCAACTATGTTGGTTTGTGATTATATTTCAGGAGCAACAGGATCTTTAGCTACAGCTTTTGGTGCACATACCGGGATTGGCACCATGCCCATTACATTATACGGTACCGAAGAGCAAAAGAAGAAATATGTACCAAAGCTGGCTACCGGTGAATGGTTTGGAGCTTATTGTTTGACTGAACCAGGTGCAGGTAGTGATGCTAATTCAGGAAAGACCAAAGCGGTACTTTCAGATGACGGGAAATATTACAGTATCAGCGGGCAGAAAATGTGGATCTCCAATGCCGGATTTGCAGATGTATTCATCGTTTTCGCAAGAATTGAAGATGATAAAAATATCACTGGTTTCATTGTTGAGAATGATAAGGAAAACGGAATTAGTTTCGGGGAAGAAGAGAAGAAATTAGGTATTCATTCCTCTTCTACCCGACAGGTGTTCTTTAACGACACCAAAGTACCTGTAGAGAATATGCTTTCTGAGCGTGGTAACGGCTTTAAGATCGCCATGAATGCTCTTAATGTAGGTCGTATTAAACTTGCTGCTGCCTCCCTGGATGCACAGCGTAGAGTGACAGATCTTGCTACCAAGTATGCTAACGAGCGGGTACAGTTCAACACTCCAATCGCCAAGTTTGGTGCTATAAAATCTAAATTAGCAGAGATGGCAACTTCAGCTTATGTTGGAGAAGCAGCCTCTTATCGTGCAGCTAAAAATATTGAGGACAGGATTAATATTCGCCTGGCTGAAGGTGCTTCACATTCAGAAGCTGAACTGAAAGGTGTAGAAGAATATGCTATCGAATGTTCTATTCTTAAAGTAGCCTGTTCTGAAGATGTACAGAATTGTAGTGATGAAGG
>JBFGDP010000291.1:0-3108 GCA_041580575.1 Christiangramia sp. | reverse complement strand
GCAGAACCCATCCAGGCCTCATCAAGATGCCAGCTTACCCAGTTGGCAGTTCCTTTATCCCGGCTATAAGACATCACATATTCTTCCTTCTCCAGCAGGTAATTATTAGGCAGGTTGACATCAGTAATAGCCTGTGACGGATTTCCCATGGTTAAATGAACGGCTCCGGAGATTGGGTCTCCCCCGCCTCCGCCACTGCCAGTTCCAGGATCTGCAGTTCCACTAATTACAAAATCATCAATGTTAATTCTGTTACCGGTTCCGGAAAGCTTGGCAATTCTAAAACGTACATTTTCGGTATAATTAACAGTATAGCTTATATTTTGTAAGCTCGTCCCAGTGGAAGTTTGTACATCGCCAACCCTGCTCCAGGAAGCTCCCTGGTTTACAGAAGCCTGTAATTCCCAGGTACTGGAACCGTCTGTACCATATACGGCATGGTTAAAACTTAAGCTTTGTGCACCCTGCACATCAAAATTCATTTGCAGGATACCCAGATCCCTTAATCGAGCCGATTTTGCTCCGGTCTTTCTATCATTGGCCAGAGATCCCAAAAGCGCCTCTTCAAGATACCAGATTCCAGAGGGTAATTCTACGGTCCCGGCAGCATAACTACCTTTAGAACCTGCTTCATAATCTTCAGTGATATCAATAAGGTCTCCAGAGGATACGTTTCCACCGGTATTGGGTTCCACCACGATGTCATCTATATTTAAACGCTCGTTTTTCCCATCGGTCTTACGAATCTCAAATCTCACATTTCCGGTAATATTCAGCGTGAAATTCACAGTTTCTAAAGCAGATTTTTTTACGATCACTTCGTTTCCCAGGGCGATCCAGGAACTTCCTGAATTTGTGGAGTAAAATACCTGGAAGGAGGTCTGCTTATCCCGGCCATATTTTGCATATTGCAGGCTTAGGGATTTAGCTCCCTCAGGCAGATCGAAATTCATCGTAATTATACCATTCGATTTCATCCGAACAGATTGAGCGCCATTTCTGGCATCCCCGTTTAAATTACCAATTAAGGCATCAGCGAAATACCAGTCTCCATCGGTAAAATTCACGATAGCACCGGAGTAGGAAGTTTTAGTGGCATTTTCAAAATCTTCAAGGTAGTTTCCTTCGGCATTCAGCGTATAATTAAAGGGATTATAAGAAGTTTCAGAAAGCTGATCATCATCAGAAGAACAGCCGGTTAAAAGCAGAAAAACCTGCATCAAAAGCAGGTATCTAAAGAGAATAGAATTTTTCATTGTAAGGTTAAGTTATCAGATAAGGGTTTACAGCCGGTAAGATATAATGGAGAAATACACAATAATAGAGTGTAAGAAAATAATTGTTAAGATGTTATCAACTATTACAAACAATCACTAACAGCACCAAAGCCATAAAAAAATCCGGAAAAATTTACATTTTCCGGATTTTTTTATAATTTGATTATATAAGATAAACAGGTCTAATAAAGGACTCTGAACCTGATGGTTCCTTCTATGCCTTTTAATTCCCGAATCACCTCAGCATCGTATTCCTTATCAATATCTGTGATCACATAACCTATGGTTTCATTGGTCTTTAAATACTGTCCTACAATATTGATATCATGGGCAGCCAGGATCCTGTTAATATGGGCAATGATCCCGGGTTTGTTATGGTGTATATGGATCAACCTGTGAGCATTTTCCAGGATAGGCAGCTGCAGGTTAGGAAAATTAACAGAGTTTGTAGTACTTCCTGTGTTGATATAGTTGATAATCTTACCCGGTACAAAATTTCCAATATTCACCTGGGCCTCCTGGGTACTCCCCCCAATATGAGGTGTAAGTATAACATTTGGCAAACCGCGTAGTGGTGATTCAAATTCTTCCTGGTTGGTTTTAGGTTCTTTTGGAAAAACATCTACCCCGGCACCCTTGATTCTCCCAGATTGCATATGGGATTTTAAAGCATTTACATCTACCACCTGCCCCCGGGCCAGATTAAGGAATATTGTGCCTTCTTTCATCCAGCTAAATTCCTTATCAGAGATCATATTGGTATTTTCCGCACGCCCGTCCACATGCAGGGTTACGATATCCACTTTTTCCAGCAACTCTTTTAAACTATTGCATTTGGTTGCATTCCCCAGGGCTAGCTTTTCTACCAGGTCGTAATAATAGACATCAAATCCTATCGCTTCGGCTACAACTGAAAGTTGCGATCCAATATTCCCGTAGCCTACTATTCCCAGTTTTTTCCCTCTTACCTCATAGCTCCCGCTGGCAGACTTGTTCCATTGCCCATTATGCATTTCGGCAATCCTGTCTGGCAGGTTACGCATCAAAAGGATGATCTCACCAATGGCCAGTTCTACAACAGAGCGGGTGTTACTAAAAGGAGCATTGAAGACAGCAACCCCTTTTTTTAGACAGGCTTCCAGATCAATTTGGTTAGTTCCTATGCAAAAGGCTCCAACAGCGATCAATCTGTTAGCATTTTCCAGCACTTTGGCAGTTAGTTGTGTCTTAGAACGAATTCCCAGAACCGATACATCCCTGATCTTTTCTGCAAGTTCTTCTTCATCCAGCGCTCCAGCTATCGTTGATACATTATAACCCTCATTTTTCATGATGGCTACCGCATCTGCATGTACATTTTCTAATAATAAGACTTTGATCCTGTTCTTAGGATATGAAATGGCTTTATTCATTTTATGAAGGTATAGAAATTCATCAAGGCTTGGGGTAATATGGTCTGCTTTGTCCAGGATATTATCACGTTCTACGTTTTCAGTAAAAGCATAGAATTTATTGGCCAGTCCGGCCGCTTTGATCTCGTAGTCATTATAACCGTCCCCAATCACATATACATCACCCTTAAGATCCATTTTTTTGAGTAACTCTACTTTACCATTACTGGAAGAAAGCACGTTCTCCTTATCAAACCCAATGATCTTACCCTGACCGTCATATTCAAAACTATTGGCATAGACATTTTCTTCCCTCACCCCGTACTCTTTAACGATGGGAATAATAAACTCCTTAAAACCATTGGAAATGATATAGATACGATCCTGATATTCAGTGAAAAACTCTTCATTTCGCACAAATGAAACAGACACTTTAGATT
>JBFGDP010000290.1:0-3131 GCA_041580575.1 Christiangramia sp. | reverse complement strand
TTCTTTTAGAGCCAACCGAACCTAATGGCATACAGGTAGCCATAGATTATAAGAAGAAGCTCTATGAAATGGGCATCCCTGTGATTAGTTTTAGTGCAACAGATATCCATAAAACCGTTCAGGAATTAAAAGATAAAGGAGTGGTTTTCAAAAAAGAACCTGTGAAAACCGACTATGGTTATGAGGCTGTTTTTGATGATGATAACGGCAATTATATCCAACTCTTGCAACTGGACTAAGCAACCTGCGGTACTAAAAGCTATTTTTTAAAGCAGTTTTGACCGGGGATGTTATTCATCTAACTCCGGTAATTCAAAATTATCGAAGACCGAAGGTTGCTGCATCATTTTTTCGATCTCCTCAGCTTTTCGAGGTGCATCTGCTGAAAGATTAACAGGGCCATCTTTCGTGATGAGAATGTCATCCTCTATCCTTACAGCGATGCCCCACCATTTTTCATCACAATCACTACCTTCCGGAATATATATGCCCGGCTCTACGGTAATGACCATATTAGGTTGAAAACTTCCGCGGGTATTCAAATCGTGAACATCAAGTCCAATATGATGCGAAGTGCCGTGAGGGAAATATCTGTGTAAAGCCTTCGGGGAATCTATAATTCCTAAATTATACAATCCTTCGTTGATGATCTTTAGACCCGCCCTATGGGTATCTGCACTGTTATTTCCCACCGTGGCAGCGGCAATCCCGGCTTCCTGTGCTTTAAATACCAAATCGTAAATTGCCCGTTGCTCCGGGCTAAAGGTTCCCGTAGCGGGAATAGTCCTGGTAACATCTGCGGTATAACCGTGATATTCAGCCCCAAGGTCCATTAAAACCAGGTCATTCTCTACTTTGGTCTTTGAATTTTCTACATAGTGCAACACGCAGCCATTATTTCCTGCACCAACAATGGAAGGATAACCTTCATACTCGCTTCCATATTTCTTATACACATACTCATGAATTCCCTGGATTTCTGTTTCAGACATTCCCGGGTGCATTGCTTTCATCACTTCAATCTGCCCCATGGCAGAGATCCTTACGGCCTTTTTTAGCAACCTTAATTCTTCAGGAGTCTTGATCTGTCTTAATTCACCCATAAACGTTCTTAGGCTTTCAGTATCTACAGGTACCGCAGGACCCGCAGATATTTCCTGCTTGAATTCTTTACTGAGGGTGCCGTTGGTCAATTGCGGTAATTTCCCGGCATACACCTGGTTTTCAAAAACCCCGATCAAATTCGCCAGGTCTGCTTTATTTCGGGTATCCCTGTAATCGTTCGTAAAAGGTTTGTGCAATACTGTATCGAATGCAGTAAAATCTATGGTATTATTTAAAAAATCCTTCCCGTTAAAAACCGTATTAAACCCCAGTTCTTTTCTGGCACCTTCTATACCTAGTCTGTAGCCTGTCCACATCTCGGCATTAGGATCTTTCTCCTGAACATAAAGAATCTCATTAAAACTATTCCCGATATTATCGTTTTGCATTTCAGAAAAAATAACAAGTACAGCGTGAGGCTCTTTATAACCGGTGAGATAATAGAAATCGGGATCCTGGTGATATACATAATCTACATCATTGGCTCTGTTTCTAACTGGATTAGCAAAAAAAACAGCTACCGAATTGTCGGGTAATTTGCTCCTTAATGCTTCCCGCCTGTTTTTATGGAATTCGGACGAAAGATAATCCTGCGGCTTTCCGCTGGAAGATTGGGCAGCCACATTTCCAAATGGAAAAATTATGATGAGGCAGAGGATTATGTAAATTTTCATTTTGCAGAGATTTAAACTGCAAAATACATAATCTCAGGTTTTCACGGTTTTAATAATATGCGTGGAACCTGGAAAATCGGGAAAATATGGCAGCCGTACAGCTAGTTGTTTTTTAATGTAAAATGTTATAAATATTTGATTATCTTTAACTTAGGTCGAGTTGCCTCACGACTGTTAACAAATTTCCAACCAAAATTTTATTATTATGAAAAAATTCATGTTCATACTGGTCATCCTGTTACTTAGCAGTCATTTTCTCTATCCTCAAGGCAATACGATCAATAAAGATATTGAAATGTATTCTCGTGTATGGGACGATATTATCAATAAGGGTGAGATTGATAATATAAATGCACAGAATTTCACAACAGACATTACCATGGTGAGCAGTCCTGAAAACATTGTGGGTATCGAAGCTTTTAAATCTCACTACCAAAATTATATTACCGGTTTTTCTGATAGGGAATTTCAGGTCAAGAAGATATTTGGGCAGGATGACAATTTAGTTAAGCACTGGCATTTTAAAGGGGTTCACAGCGGAAATTTTTTCGGGATTCCTCCCACAGGGAAGAAAGTGGATGTAGAGGGAGTAACCCTGGTGAAAATGAAAGATGGGAAGATCGCCAGGGAACAGGACTTTATGGATAATATGGTTTTTCTTCAGCAGATTGGTCTAATGTCTAATCCTGAAAATGTCAATATCGTAAATGGTATATATAAAGCTTTTAGCGAAGGAGATATACCAGGGGTTATGAGCAAACTGGATAATAATGTAGTCTGGACCGAGGCAGAAGGGAATCCCTATGCCGATGGAAATCCTTATGTAGGTCACGATGCTGTTTTAAACGGAATATTCGGACGGGTAGCAGAGGATCATGAATATTTTAAAGTTAAAGATGTTGAATTGCACGAAATGAGCAACAACCAGGTACTGGCAACTTTGAGGTATGAAGCTAAACTAAAAAAGACTTCCAGTACCTATGATGTGCAGGCAGCACACTTATGGACTCTTAATGACGGAAAAATAATTGCTTTTCAGCAATATGTGGATACTAAACAATTGACTGATGCGGGATTAGATTAATACAGCAAAAAAATGGGGAGTATGAGAGAGATAAAAATGCTGTTAGTTATTATCATGCTGATCTTTTTTTCCTGTGAGAATACAACGAAGAAAGAAAAAAAACTGGAGGAAGCTAAGAAAGAAATGGCTCTTACCAAGGTCTTCAAGATGGAGAAGGATATGAGATCCACCATCGATGATTTACAGGAGGTATGGAATAAAAACGATAAGACCTTAATGCGCAAGATCACCATAGAAGACCTAAACCGATTTACCAATGGGAAGAAAGA
>JBFGDP010000289.1:0-3139 GCA_041580575.1 Christiangramia sp. | reverse complement strand
TATATTGGTGGCGAACTGATGCATTCTGCGTTCATCCTTCAACAAACTGAAAAAACATGGCTCAAACCGTTCTGTTAATTCATCCTCGGTGATCATAAGAGCTGCATCATGATCTGTGAAGGCAAGGGCATTTTTCGCCTGATGATTCTCTGCCACATTAGGTGATGGTATAAACAAGACCGGTTTCCCAACGATACAAAGCTCAGAAACACTTCCCGCTCCTGCCCTGGAAATTATCACATCTGCCGCAGCATAAGCATAATCCATTCTATTGATGAATTCTTTGGCTCTTACATTCATCGAATCATATTTTTTATATTCGTCATAGTAAAGCTTTCCAATCTGCCAGATAAGCTGCACATCTTCGTCATTAAATTTTTTAAGATCGTTCTCAATAAGCCTGTTGATCCTTCTGGCACCAAGACTACCACCCAAAATAAGCACCGTTTTCTTTTCTGCAGAAAGATTAAAATGCGCAAGGGCGTTGTCCCTTAGTTTATTAACTTCCAGAAGATCCTGTCTCACAGGGTTCCCGGTGATTATCGTCTTTTCAGCAGGGAAAACTTCTTTGACCTTTTCATATGCCGCACAAATAGTATTAGCGTATTTTGCCAGTATCCTGTTGGTGATCCCGGGTATAGAATTCTGTTCCTGTATAAGGGTTGGGATCCCCTTGGAAATAGCCACTCTAAGCAAAGGCCCGCTGGCAAAACCTCCCGTCCCAATTACTATATCTGGGTTAAATTTATTTATGATCTTTCGCGACCTGGAGAGGCTACTCATCAATTTAAATGGAAACATAAAGTTCCTGAGACTAAAGGATCTATCTACCCCACTAATCCAAAGTCCTTCAATAGGATACCCGGCCTGAGGCACTTTCTCCATTTCCATTCGATCTTTAGCTCCAACAAACAAAATTTCGGCGTCCGGATACCTTCTCTTTATTTCATCGGCGATAGCGATCGCAGGATAGATATGACCTCCTGTACCTCCACCAGATAATATGACGCGTAAGTTTTCTTTCATATCGCTTCGCTTAAGATATCCAGAGGATTTTCATCCTCAATGTCTCTTTCTAAATTTTCAGATTCTTTTGTCTCCTCTCGTTTTGCGCTAACACTTAAGATAATTCCCAGAGCGATGCAGGTCATCCATATAGACGTACCTCCGCTGCTCACCAGGGGTAATGTTTGCCCGGTAACCGGAAATAACTCAACGGCTACAGCCATATTTATAAGTGCCTGGAAAACTACCGGAAGACCTACTCCCATCACGACGAGTTTTCCAAAAACACTTCCGGCCTTGGTAGCGACAATCACTATCCTGAAAAGTAAGAACAAGTAGGCCAGCATCACTCCAAACCCGCCTAGCAATCCCATTTCTTCCACGATTATGGCATAGATAAAATCTGAAGAAGATTGGGGTAAAAAATTTCTTTGAACGCTTTTTCCAATTCCTGTTCCTGTAATACCTCCCTGAGCGATCGCAATTTTAGCTTTTTCCACCTGGTATTGCTCGGCACCTTCTTCATCATCAAAAAATGTCTCGATCCTGCTGGTCCAGGTATCTACCCGGTTAGGCATTAAACCAGGAAAAGCCTTTGCGGTAAGAACAAATATGCTTAGCATTATGATCCCTGCCCCTACAATTGCAGCTAAATATTTTAAAGGATATCCTCCTAAGAACATCAACACCAACACCATAGCAAAAATGATGGCGGTTGTGGAGAAATTGGCCGGCAAAATTAGCACTAATACTACAAATACAGGCAACCAAAGTGGAAGAATTGTTTCCTTAAATGTGATCGTTTGTTCCGTGATCTTAGACAGATATCTGGCTACGTAAACCATTAATACCACTGCTGCCAATGTGGAAGACTGGAATGAAACATTAAGTACCGGTATCTGTATCCATCTACTGGCATAAGCTCCATCTATGGTAGTTCCCTGAGCTATTGTAAACAGGAGTAAAAGTATTACCACCGGCAGCAACAAAATCGAGATTCCCCGAAAATAATGATAAGGTATTTTATGTACCGCGAACAACACGCAAAATCCAAGCAGTAAATGGAAAAAGTGCACTACCAGATATCCGGAGGTACTCCCGTCACCATGAAGATAAGCAAGGTTACTACTAGCACTGTAAACCGGCAAAAATGAAAATATCGCCAACAGTCCGGCTAACGCCCAGATAACTTTGTCTCCCTTTAAATTTGCAAAAATGTTGCTCATTTATTGCTTTTTCACTTTCCAGACCTGCAAGGCAAGTCTATTTTTATAAATTTCTAACAGCCTCTTTGAATTGTCTTCCTCTATCTTCATAATTTTCGAACAGATCGAAACTGGCACAAGCCGGAGATAACAACACATTATCACCTTTTTCAGCAAGCCTGTATGCCATTTGTACCGCTTCACTCATCGAAGTGGTCTCCACGATGTTCTCAACTATATTACCGAAAGAAGCCTTTATCTTTTTATTATCCACACCCAGACAAACGATCGCTTTTACCTTTTCATTTACTAGCGGCAAAAGATCATCATACACATTTCCTTTATCTACACCACCAAGAATCCAGACTGTTTCAGATTCCATGCTTTCCAGAGCGTAAAATGTTGCATTCACATTAGTTGCTTTAGAATCGTTGATATAAAGCACATTATTAATCTTCAGGACTTTTTCAAGACGATGTTCCACTCCCTGGAAATTCGACATACTCTCCCTTATCGTTTGCTTTCTAATTCGGAGCAGTTGTGAGACGGTGGCCGCAGCCATCGCATTTTTAGCATTGTGTTTGCCTTGAAGGGCAAGTTCTGATGTTGGCATAGTAAACTCTGTGTTATTAATTGTTACAACAATATTTTCATTTTTTATATAAGCACC
The DNA here is from genome assembly GCA_041580575.1 of Christiangramia sp. GTDB lineage: Bacteria > Bacteroidota > Bacteroidia > Flavobacteriales > Flavobacteriaceae > Christiangramia. Next base: position 259 of record JBFGDP010000289.1, on the reverse strand, counting down.
ATTCTCTATAGTTCTCTCTAACGAAAAAGGTAATCTTTGAGATCTTACCGGGTTCTTTTCTAACCAATCTGATATATTTTTATCATCTGCATCGTAGATAAAATAATCTTCCTCAGTTTGATTCTCTACAATTCTAAATTTTGATGCGATGTAGTTTTCCAATTTATAATCATACCTATCCAGATGATCTGGAGTGATATTGGTGAGGATCGCAATATGCGGTTTGAACTTCACAATCCCATCAAGCTGAAAACTACTC
>JBFGDP010000288.1:0-3170 GCA_041580575.1 Christiangramia sp. | reverse complement strand
TTATGATTCGTTTAACGCTATCAGATTTTAAAAAGACAAAATAAATTCAAAGTCTTGATAATTGGAAATGAGGAGCTTTTTCAAAGAGGGGAAATTATATACCATCTTCTTTAGGGTTTTAATACCTTTAAAATAAAAATGAGCTTTTATAAGTTATTTGATTTTTTACAGGATCTAAACGCTAATAATAATAAGGAGTGGATGGATGAGCATAGAAAAAGATACCATGAAATAAGAGATTTCTACATAGACTGGTTAAATCAAATGGATATAAAATTATCTAAAGCAGATCCAGACTATTCGCCAACTACAGGGAAACGGGCGATTAACCGAATCAATAATAATCTACTGTTCCATCCAAATAAACCGGTCTATAAGGATCACTTTGGTGCCGGGCTGGATAAGGAAAAAGGAAAAGGTGATTTTTACATTCATATTGGCATTAATGAAAGTTTTGTCGCCGGAGGTTTTTATAAACCAAAAAAAGAAATTCTTGACAGTATAAGGGCTGCCATAGATTACAATGGAGAAGAATTCGTTAAGATCTTAAACAAAAAATCTTTTAAAGAAACTTTTGGAGGTCTTATGGAAGAAGAAAAATTAAAGACATCGCCAAAAGGTTTTCATAAAGATCATAAGTATATCGACATGCTTAGGAATAAGAGTTTTGCCGTATTGCATGAATTTACTCAAAAGGAGATTCTGGATGATAAATTTCAGGATAATTTAGTACGGGTATATAAGGAAATGCTCCCTTTCAGGAACTATCTGAATCATGCAGTCACCGTTTAAATAAAAAAAATGCAATTAGAAAAATACGTTCGTAATATTACAGATTTCCCAAAAAAAGGAGTCAATTATAAAGATATAACCCCGCTGCTACTTGATCCCGAGGCGATGAATCAAGCAGTAGATCTTTTTTTAAAGAATCTGCCTCATCATAATATAGATAAAGTAGTAGGAATTGAATCGAGGGGCTTTTTCTTTGCCACCCTTCTTGCTGATAAACTGAAGGCAGGATTTATTCCCGTTAGAAAACCCGGTAAATTACCTCATCGTACACATGCAGAAAATTACGATCTTGAATATGGTAGTGATACCCTCGAGATCCATGAGGATGCCATTAAGGAAGGGGAGAAAATTCTTTTACACGATGATGTGCTGGCTACCGGTGGTACGGCTGCAGCTACCTGTAAATTAATAGAGAGGTGCGGGGGTGAGATCGTGCAATGTAATTTCCTGGTAGAACTGGAATTTTTGAACGGTCGTGCAAAGCTGGAAAATTATAATGTCTCGTCTGTAATTCAATACAGCTAATCAAGGGCATTTTTAGTAACCCATAATTTCCATCCAATAATGGCCATTTGGGCTTTAGTCGCCTTCTGAAGTTCAAGGCCTTTTTTAGTGTAACTGGGCAGAAGTTTTTTATTTAATTTCGATAAGGTTTTAAAAAACTGTTTTTTCATTTTCACCAGGTTAGATTCTAAAGATACGAATATTTGGTTTTTAGATATTTAATGAGCCGCTAAGGCAGCGGCTCATTCAAAAATATTATTTCAAATTTAATCCTCATCGGGAGCATAATTACTGGAAATGATAAGCCGGTCTTTCTTATCCAGTCCAATGAGGATCATAGGAATGCCATCTGAATTACTAAAACTTGCGCTGGCTTTTTTACCAGCTGCCGTTTCTGCATTTATCGTTATGGCAGTTATGACTCCTGCAGCATTCCTTTTAATATTTGAAAACTTAGCATCAATATTTACATCATGCCTTATCATCTTTTTCAAATTTTCCAGACTCTTATTATTTTGATCTTTATGAACCACATGCATATGTACATTCTCTGATCTGTTTGTATTCACCGCATGGTCCTTGGTAGTGATTTCAATAACCCCGGCATTAGCTTTTTTTCCATATTTCTCAATAGCTCCAGTCCCTTTAATAACTATCACATTGGCAATAAGGTCTGGATCAAGAACTTCGGGGTCGTAATCCTGGTCTTTAATTTCCCCGTTTACCACAATTATAGGTTTAGCCTGCTTAATATATATATCACCGGGCACCTCATCCTTTTGATGATTTTGAACAGATTTGCTGTCTTTTGGTACTTCAACATGTTGGTACCCAATTACAGAGTCCTCAACAATATCCTTAGAGGAAAGTGTTTTTCTTATTTCAGCTTTGTCATCGGTTGAAAACTCAATGCCGGTAACTTGAACTTCAGGTTCTACAGTCCATGGTTTTGTGTTTGTGGCAGAGTCGGACTTCAGCTTTGAATTTTTGTTGGAATTGATCCTGGTTTCTAACTTAATCGGAAAAGGTTCTCCATCCTTGTCCACCATAATATACTCCTGGCTAAAATCCAGATTGTCTTTGAAGGAGCTGTCATCTGTAAATTCGTTCAGTATTTCAGCTTCACTAATTATAACCACGCCATCCTTCCCGCGTGAACCGTATAAAGCTGTAGAATTAACACCTGTTTTCACCTCTACATTTCCATTTACCTTAATATATTTACCTTTTAGATCATCAGATTTCACCGGCTTTCCATTGATAATATATAAAGGATTCTTTCCCAGCTCCTCAAATTTATCCTGGCTGTTTGCCGCAAAATCATCTATATTTTCCAGAGTTTCGTACCCCATATCACCATCTTCGTTCAAGTAGATTTTAAATGGTTTTATTCCTTGAGCATTCGATTGGTTGTAATTAATGATGATTCCTTTTACCGGGTCGGTTAATGTAGAACTTATGCTGATAATTTTTCCCGACTTAATTTTTACATCATTGAACCCTAGTACCAGACCATCGGGTTCAAAGAAATTCTCCACTTTTTTAAGGGCTATGGCCGTGGTCTGAGCCCTTATGGTTATTGACTTTCCGTTCTTAATGATTTCAGAGGTGTTCTCTTTTTCTGAATTTATCACCTGGGCTTCGGTCCTTACATTGTAGAAGAACATAAATCCCAGGAGTACGGGGATAAGTAGGTTTAGTTTCCATGCGGGACTTTTTGAAGATGATCTTTTGTTTAACATAATTATTCGTTTTTTGATCAATGATTGATAGAATTGGTTAGTAAGTGCCGGGTTTAGATCTGCTAGAGAAACTTTTAAAAGTGTTTGTTGGTATTCTTTAATTCTGGAGGTGTTTTTTATCGTCTCACGGTC
>JBFGDP010000287.1:0-3192 GCA_041580575.1 Christiangramia sp. | reverse complement strand
TTTTAAGATCTACTTTTAAACTCTTCAATTCACCTCGCATAAGTGCTAATACATCAGATCGCAAAATATCCTCATCCTCTCTTAGCTTCAGCTCATTGATGTAAGAAGTAGCTATATCTACATAAGCCCGTTGTAAGTTTCTGGTATAGCTATCAGTTTTTTGAGAATTATATAATTCAGAAAAAACACCTTTTCTAATATCCTTCATAAGATCTGTAACAGTATAGGCCTTCTTTCCCAGGACTTCTTCTGCCGCGATCATCCTGTGTATCCGATCCTTTTCGAGTAAGGTCTCCAAAGCTCTTGCCTGTATTGACTGAATTCTTTCTGCCGCATCTGCAGCTTCGATTTTGGTCAGTATTTCCCGGTTCAACATCCATTGCGGAGATATAAATGCTTCCCTGTTTAGAAAGGCCACCGCCTCTTTCTGAATCTTTGCCGGTACGGGTTCATAGATCGCTCCATCCTGCTCTGAGGTCTTCCTGGTTTCATATACGCCACCCACGTTCGTGATCACATGATTGATATATCCTCTCCACATATAACTGAGCTCGCGGTACACTTCCTCCAGGTCATCATAACCCTGGCCTTTTTTAGAAGTCCAGTCCACCAGATTAGGAACCACCTTTTTAAGATTGGCAATCCCATACGCACTGGCTTTTACCTGGTCATCGCCCAGGCTTTCCCTTTGAGATTGAGGATCGGCCCCACTGTACCCATCTCCAAATTCATAAACCGGGTCACCTGCCTTTTCCAGGATCCACTTATCCAGGGTTTCCTTTTCTTCCTGAGCAGATGTTGCCTCTGGCAGATACCTATAACCCCAGTTAATGGCATAAAGATCATATGGCCCCATCATTCTTATAAACCTAACGTCTTCATCGCCCGGTTGTGCCACATAGTTCACTCTCGCATAATCCATGATAGATGGTGTAAGTCCATACTCTTTGGTAAAAGCTGCCGACCTTAGAGAGTCTGTAGGATATGCAGAACTGGCCTTCATATTATGGGGCAGTCCCAGGGCATGCCCTACTTCGTGGGCGATCACCATACGCATCATTTCTCCTATCTCCTCTTCAGGAGTATTTAAACTTCTGGCCTTGGGATTCTGTGCACCGGCTTCGATCATAAAGCGATTGCGGTAACTTCTTAAATGATTATGATACCAGATGATATCGCTTTCTATGATCTCACCAGTTCGGGGATCGGTTACAGATGGTCCTACGGCATTCCTGGTGGTACTGGCCACATAGCGAACTACCGAGTAACGTATATCTTCGGGGCTGAATTCCGGGTCTTCCTCCTTAGAGGGTGGGTCTTTAGCGATGATCGCATTCTTGAATCCTGCTTTTTCAAAGGCCACATTCCAGTCTTCTATGCCCTGCTTAAAATAAGGCCTCCATTTTTCAGGAGTCGCCGGGTCCAGGTAATATACAATCGGCTTTACCGGTTCTACCAGTTCACCGTTTTTGTAAGCCTCAATATCTTTAGGAATCAGTTTCCAGCGACGAATGATCTCGTAATCATCAGCCTTCAATTCTTCTGAATTATAATCATACTTATCTATATTGAACCAGCCAACCCGGTAATCTGCCAGTCGTGGCTGCATCTTATCTTCCGGAAGCAGGATCATGGACTGGTTGAGCAACATGGAGATAGTCCCGGCCTGGTCTCTTTCTGGCGGCTCCTCTGCTTCATAGGTCATCACATGCTTTACCTCGATATTCTTCGGGTACGAATGCGCAGACTCTATATAGGATCTTTCTTTATCCAGTTTTTTAACTTTATATCTCTTCCGTAGCCCTGAGGATATTCCATTGATAGCATTCACCTCATTTTCAAAAAGAGGACCGGCCTCGATCACCACGCTCGTGGAATCGGGGCTCATGGCCTGGATCTTTGCGCTAAACAGGATCGGAAAAAAATTGTTTGCCTGCACAGAGCGGTAGATAGGCGATTCTTCATCACTTTGGTTCTCAAAACTGATCACCTTCATATCCACATTCCCATTGCGTTTTACCCATCTCACGACCTGCTCATTCACCTTAGACCCGGCATTAACATAACCACCTCCATAGCCGGCGGGTACCCCTGCGATTCGGCTAACCAGGAGCATGTCTTTTTCAAAAAGATCTGTAGGGATTTCAAAATAGAGCTTATCCCCCACAAAATGTGTGGTAAAAAGCCCTTCATCACTTTTAGCGTCTGAGGTTATGACCTCTGCATATTCTTTGAGACCCTCACTTTTCTTTTTCGGTTTTGAACCTGTTTCAACAATGGGCCGGGGACTCTTACAACCCACACTGAAAATTGCCAGAACTCCCAGCACAGCTATTTTTTTGATCATGGAAAAAATTTTGCTTCCGAAGATAAAAAAACCTGAAGAATAATAGGTTTACCTCCTTATCGAAGTTCTTTATAAAGGCATTATTCGGGAAAAACACTTCAAATTATACCGAGCAATACTCACCTTAAAATCAACAATTTCAATTTGTTAATAAAACATTAAAATGGCTATATTTAGCCCCGAATAAAAATGACAAAATGCTTAAGATTACCCTCAGATTTTTTTTGATTTTAACCTTGCTGGGATGTGCCGATTCTAAAGAGGACAATGAGACCATAGACAAAGAGTATTTATTTGAAAATCTTTCCAGTGAGCATACGGGAATAGATTTCACAAACACAATTACCGAAGATCCGCAGCATAGCATTATCAACTACATCTATTTTTACAATGGCGGCGGTGTGGCTACCGGAGATATTAATAATGACGGATTGCCTGATTTATATTTCGTGTCCAACGAGGGGAAGAATAAACTCTATTTAAATAAAGGTCAGTTAAAATTTGAGGATATTACTGAAAAGGCCCAGGTAGGAGGAAATTCCAGCTGGAATACAGGCGCCACCATGGTTGATATCAATAATGATGGCTACCTGGATATTTATGTCTCTGCCGTTTCTGGATTACTGGACTTCACGGGGCACAATGAATTATTTATCAATAATGGTAATGGCACCTTTACCGAAGCATCCAAAGATTACGGGCTGGATTTTAGGGGATATGCCACGCAGGCCTATTTCTTTGATTATGATAAAGATCTCGACCTGGACGTATATATCGTTAACCATGCCGTACATACCGCTTTATCTCATGGTCCCGCCGATGTTCGCACCAAGAGAAAACCGCTG
>JBFGDP010000286.1:0-3203 GCA_041580575.1 Christiangramia sp. | reverse complement strand
GGGAATCCTGGTGATGATCTGGGTATCTGTATTCTTTGGATTTTTTGCACACAAAAATGCATTATTGGGTGGACGCATTGGCTTTGAAACCAATGATTTTATCCAGGATTATCTGGGCTCTTTTGGTACAGTACTATTGCTCACCTTTTTATTCATCGCATACCTGGCCATACGCTTAAAAGTAACTCCTGAAATGATTGGAGGGTATTTCAAATCGGGTAAAAAAGAATTACAGGATGCCATGCAGGAACATCAAACCAATATTTCTGAAACAGACGAAGAAAAGGACTGGAAAGAAACGGTGGTGAAACCTAAGAAAGAAGAAGAAAAACCGCAAAGTATAGATCTTTTTGATGAAACACCCCAGCCAGTAAAAAATGTAGATCCCTCACCAAAGATGGAAATTACAGCTGCGCCTGACGATGAAGTGGCCATGGAGGTCGAGGCGGCGCCAGAAGAGGAGGAAGAAGACAACCTAAGCAAAAAACTGGTAAAGGATTTTGGAGAATTTGACCCTACCCTGGAGCTTAAGAATTATAAATTCCCAACCATAGAACTATTGAAGGATTATGGGGGAACAATAACCATAGATCAACAGGAACTTGAAGAGAACAAGAATCGCATTGTTGACACTCTGAAGAATTACAAGATCGAGATCGCCCAGATCAAGGCGACAGTTGGACCTACGGTTACCCTATACGAAATAGTTCCCGAAGCCGGGATCAGGATCTCTAAGATTAAAAATCTTGAAGACGACATAGCACTATCACTATCTGCATTGGGCATAAGGATCATTGCTCCTATTCCCGGAAGGGGAACTATAGGCATCGAGGTTCCTAATAAAAATGCCAGCATAGTTTCAATGCGATCGGTCATTTCGTCTGCTAAATTCCAGAATGCAGAAATGGAATTGCCGCTGGCGCTTGGTAAATCGATCTCCAATGAAACATTCGTGGTAGACCTTGCAAAGATGCCGCATATGCTTATGGCCGGTGCTACTGGCCAGGGAAAATCTGTTGGGCTTAATGCGATTTTAACCTCCCTGCTTTATAGCAAACACCCGGCAGAAGTGAAATTCGTCCTGGTAGATCCTAAAAAAGTTGAATTAACGCTTTTCAACAAGATCGAAAGACATTACCTGGCGAAATTACCCGATACGGCAGATGCTATTATTACAGATAACACCAAGGTTATTAACACGCTTAATTCACTCTGCATAGAGATGGATGATCGTTACGAACTGCTAAAGAATGCCATGTGTCGTAACATCAAGGAATACAACACCAAGTTCAAGGCAAGGAAACTTAACCCTAATGAGGGGCATAAATTCCTTCCTTATATCGTGCTTGTGGTAGATGAGTTCGCAGATCTTATTATGACCGCTGGTAAAGAAGTGGAAACTCCTATTGCCAGGTTAGCTCAGCTGGCACGTGCAATTGGGATACATTTGATTATTGCTACGCAGAGACCTTCTGTAAATGTGATCACAGGTATCATCAAGGCGAATTTCCCGGCGCGGGTTGCGTTTAGGGTAACGTCAAAAATAGATTCAAGAACTATACTGGATAACCAGGGTGCAGATCAGTTAATTGGTCGTGGAGACATGTTATTTACCCAGGGAAATGAATTAAAAAGATTGCAGTGTGCTTTTGTAGACACCCCCGAAGTAGACAAGATCACCGAATTTATCGGGTCACAAAAAGCCTATCCTGATGCTCATCAATTACCGGCCTACGAAAGTGATGAAAGTGGCACAGGACTTGATATAGATGTGAGCGAACGGGATAAGTTATTCCGTGAAGCTGCAGAAGTGATCGTTACCGCCCAACAAGGTTCGGCATCGTTACTTCAGAGAAAATTGAAACTTGGATATAACCGTGCTGGAAGGATCATTGATCAACTGGAAGCCGCGGGCATCGTCGGACCCTTCGAAGGCAGCAAGGCCAGACAGGTTTTAATCACAGATCTCGCAGCTTTAGATCAGCTTTTAAACGAACCAGACAATTAAAAATTCAAAATGAAAAAATTAGTATTTATCCTGGCCGCGATCCTGACATTCAATGTACAGGCTCAAAGCTCACAAAAAGCAGAAAAATTACTCAACGAAGTTTCTACTAAGGTCAAGACTTATGACAATATGGTGATCGAGTTCAAATATGCTTTAGAAAATCAGGCAGAGAACGTGAACCAGGAAACCAGAGGAGATGTAAGTATCCAGGGTGAAAAGTATATTTTAAACCTTATGGGTACCACGCAAATGTTTGACGGTAAGAAGATCTATACGATCATCCCTGAGGACGAAGAGATCAATATTTCTAATTATGTAGAAGAAGATAGTAATAGCATCACACCTTCTAAAATGTTCAGCTTTTATGAAGATGGCTATAATTATGAAATGGATATTACACAAAATGTAAAGGGTCGCGAGATACAATATGTGAAACTCACCCCTAAAGACAGTAATGCCGAGATCAAGAATATCCTACTAGGGATAGACCGCCAGACAAAACATATTTATAATTTGATCCAAACCCAGGATAATGGAACAAAGGTTACCATTACCGTTAAAACTTTCAAGACAGATCAACCCCTGGCGAAAAATCTGTTTACCTTTAACGAAGAGCGCTACAGCGATTTTTATATCAACAGATTAGACTAAATTGAAAATACTCGACCGGTACATACTCACCAGTTTTTTAAAAACATTTTTTTCGGTCTTTATTATACTCATGTTCATCTTTGTACTCCAGACCATCTGGTTGTACATTGGTGAACTTGCCGGTAAAGATCTGGATGCAGAAGTAATCTTAAAGTTTTTATTGTATTTCTCTCCAAAACTGGTACCTCTGGTATTACCGCTCACTATCCTGCTTACTTCTATCATGACTTTTGGCGCATTTGCCGAGAATTATGAGTTCGCAGCCATGAAATCCTCAGGTATTTCCCTTGGCCGCGCCATGAGAGGCCTCACGGTCTTTATTGTTTTTATAAGCCTTATCGCATTCTTTTTTGCCAATAATGTAATCCCGGCAGCAGAATTTAAATCTATAAATCTTCGGAAAAACATTGCACAATTAAAGCCCGCCATGGCAATTTCTGAGGGAATTTTCAATGATATTGGAACCTTCAACATTAAAGTGGAGGAAAAAAGCGGGGAGAATGATCAATATCTTACCGATGTGATCATACACCAGAAAAATAAG
>JBFGDP010000285.1:0-3204 GCA_041580575.1 Christiangramia sp. | reverse complement strand
TACCTTGGCGAAAATCGTTTTCCGATTCGCCAAAATGGTGATCGATCAAAAGGAATACAAGCCTGCAGCGAAAGAAAATTAGAGATCACCTTGGCGAAAATCGTTTTCCGATGCGCCAAAATGGTGATCGATCAAAAGGAATACAAGCCCGCAGCGAAAGAAAATTAGAGATCACCTTGGCGTAAAGCGCTTCAGTTTATTGACAAAACTTACACGTGAAAGAAACCCTGGACTTGAGCCGGGGTTTATTTTCAGGCTTGTATAAAATGTTCTCCTTATTTTTGGGCCGCTGATAAAGAATTTTTCTGCCTCTTCGTCAGTGAAAAACTCTGAAGTATGATTTTCATTTTGAACGATCTCTTCTTCTGTGGCTCCTGAATCTATAGCATTCTGAATATTCTTTCGGATCGTCTTCAGCATTTTTAAATAACTTTCATAATCTTCATAAGTAGCCAGGTCGCCGTGTCCGGGAATGATGCTGGTATTTCGATTAATCATGTTAATGCCAGTTTCTGCTGCTTTTATATCACCATCAACGCTACCGCCACTTTCCAGGTCGATGTAAGGAAACATACCATTAAAGAAAGTATCTCCTGTATGTAATACATTACTCTGCGGAAAATAGATCAGAGCATCACCATCTGTATGGGCATTATGAACATGCGCTATCACTATATCGTTGCCATTAATGTGCAGGTTAAGAATATCATTGAAGGTTATGATGGGAAGGTCATTATTTTCTGAAGCCGCATTTTCTTTATTCAGTCTTTTTCTAACATTTTCATGGGCCATAATAAGGGCGCCCTCGTTCTTGAAATTTGCATTTCCGCCGGTATGATCACCATGGTGGTGGGTGTTTACCAGAAAACGTATAGGCTCCTCGCTGATGGTTCCTATGACATTCTTAATTTTTTCGGTAAGCGGGGCGAACTGGTCATCGATCATAAAAACTCCATCGTTACCAGTTAATAAGCCAATATTTCCTCCGGCTCCCTTAAGCATATATACATTCTCGTCTACAGGAATGATCTCAATAGTTACATCCTGCATATCCTGGAATCCGAAAATTTTAGCGGCAGAGAATATAATTAGCGTGAACAGAGTTTTCTTAAAGGGTTTCATAATATCTTAAATTAGACTGTAATTTACAGAATGGTTTTTTAAATATCTGAAAAATAACATGCTAGAAATAAATACTAAAAGTATTGGGGATTTATAGAAATCATTTATCTTTGCAGCCGATTCCAAAAGAGAGGAGGTTATGACACTATGTTAATTATACCAGTTAAAGACGGAGAAAATATAGATAGAGCTCTTAAGCGTTTCAAGCGAAAGTTCGACAAGACAGGAACAATGCGCCAGCTAAGAGAGCGTCAGCATTTTACAAAGCCATCTGTAGAGCGTAGAGCTCAAATTCAAAAAGCTGAATATATCCAGCACTTGAGAGACGCAGAGGATATCTAGTATTTTCACTAGGTACGATTGTAAAATCACACATTATTTAAAGAACTGTTGGTAGTTCAAAGTTTAGTAACTTTGTTTGTCAACAGTTTTTTTTATGCCCTATTCTGCCTTCCTTGATTATCTCCTGTTAGAGAAAAAATACTCATCTCATACTGTTACTGCATATAAGGCAGATTTAAAAAAATTCGCATCATTCATAGCCAACAATTTTGATCAGGAAGATTTAATCGAAGTCAATTATTCTCAAATTAGAAGCTGGATCATAGAGCTTTCTGAAGCTGGCATTTCTAACCGAACCATTAATAGAAAAATATCTACTCTAAAGGCTTATTACCGCTTTCTTTTAAAAACCAAACAGATAGAGGTATCTCCGCTTATTAAGCACCGTGCTTTAAAAACCTCAAAAAAGATTCAGATTCCTTTTTCTGAAGAAGAGGTTGTGAAGGTTTTAAATAGCATTGATGATACAAGCTTTCAAGGTGTTCGTGATCGCTTTATGGTAGAATTATTTTATTCTACCGGTATAAGGAGGGCAGAATTGATAAATATCAGGTTGCAAGATCTGGATCTGCAGGCAGGTACCTTAAAAGTGCTGGGTAAAAGAAATAAAGAAAGATTAATACCGTTAATTAATTCTGTGGTTGTCACTGCAGGTGTTTATCTGGATTACCGCAAGAAATCTGGAAAATTTTTACAGGACGATTATCTTTTTTTGACCAATAAGGGAATTAAAGTCTACGAAAGTTTTGTTTATAGGATTATTAATAATTATTTTAGTGAGGTGTCTGGCAAGCTTAAAAAGAGCCCGCATATATTGCGGCATTCGTTCGCCACTCATTTATTGAACCAGGGAGCTAACTTAAATGCGGTGAAGGAATTGTTGGGTCACTCCAGCCTCGCAGCCACTCAGGTGTATACTCACAATAGTATAGCAGAACTGAGCAAAATTCACCAGCAGGCTCATCCCCGGAATAGTAAGGAATAACTTAACCATTTTTGTTTAATTAAATTCTACAGGATATGAAAATGAATTTGCAGTCCGTTAACTTCAATGCCGATCGTAAACTAATTGATTTCACACAAAAAAAACTTGATAAGCTAGATAACTATTTTGATAAGATAATTCATGCCGATGTATTTTTTAAGGTACAAAACACAAGCGCTAAGGAGAATAAAATAACAGAGATTCTAATAAGTGTGCCGGGAGGAGATCTGATCGTTAAAAAGACCTGTAGTAAATTTGAAGCCTGCGTAGATGAGTGTGTTAATTCATTGCAGCGCCAATTGATAAAACGCAAAGAAAAAATGAGCGCCCATGTTTAGGTGATTTTTTTTCAAATTATTTTTTGATAAAGGAATAATTTATATACATTTGCAGTCCGTTAGAAATAGCGGACTTTTTTATGCTGAAAAAGTAAGCATAAATGCCGATGTAGCTCAGCTGGCTAGAGCAGCTGATTTGTAATCAGCAGGTCGTGGGTTCGAGTCCCTCCATCGGCTCTTGAAATTTTGAAAACGCTTAGGTTGATCGCTAATTTTATAGCGTGAACAATGGGACGAGAAGTTTATCCTGAGCGAAGCCGAAGGGAGTCCCTCCATCGGCTCTTGAAATACTGAAATTACCAAAGTTTCTTGGAATATTAAAAATTCAAATCCTTTAGAATTAAAGAGTTGAAAAATAATATCAAGAAATTTAAAAAATGCTTTGGATGGTGCTTCAAATTTGCTTTAATTTGCAGC
>JBFGDP010000284.1:0-3225 GCA_041580575.1 Christiangramia sp. | reverse complement strand
TATTCCTATAAATCCTATACCAATGGTTAAGATACCAAATGAAACTGAGGAAACTGTTGTATCTGATGAACTCAAAAACCCGGCTATCCCAATGACCAGCATCAGTAGCGCGAAGGCTGAGATGAAACCGATAAAAATCTTGCCCTTCACCGGGCTTTCATAAATCTTGCGCGAAAGTTTATTTTGTGTTTTTGTAGGATCCTGTAAGGTGGAGAAACTAAGGGCGATCCCCATGAATACCAATGAAGTATTGATATTTTCCAGCATAACCTCCAAATTCTTATTATTGAAAATTTCTATATAAATTTTCACAACGTAGAAAACGGCGATAAGCATTAAGGGATACTGGAGATAACTAACCAAATGAAACATACGTTTGATCTTCATCTATTTTCTTTTTAGATAATATTCTACTGTAATGCTCCCGAAAAATAATAAATCTATTGTTCTGAAAACAGTATTTATGGGCAACTTTCACTAAAATATTCTGCTTTACCCTCCCTAATGCAAGTCTATAGTATTTTGAAGCTAACTGTTTTGAAAAGAATGAATATGTTAAAAGGGATGTGAAAGCTAAGTTTAATTTTTAATTTGTTAGATAATCCTTAAAACTCTAGAATGGTATTTAAAAAAGCAGTCTACTACGTGATCATAGTAATTAGTACCCTAGTCATAGTTGCCAGCCTTTTGTCCCTGTTCTATAACCTTCCATACTGGTACTCCAAACTCCTGGATTTTCCCAGATTACAATACTTAATTTTAGCTTTACCTTGCCTGATACTTTTTATGTATCTTACTAGTAAGTGGAACTGGCCTGCGATCTTATTGGCAGTGGGTTTGGTTGCCGCGATACTCATTCAATCCATTCGAATTTTCCCGTATTGGTTTGGTGAAATGAAGGTGCCAGATGCCGCTGAAAATTATTTAGAGGAAAGCACGGTAAGTATTTTACTGGCAAACGTTCTTATTACCAATAGAGATGCTGAAAAATTCCGTAAAGTAGTTAGGGATGCAGATGCAGATATGGTGTTGGTCATGGAAGTAGACCAATGGTGGCTGGACCAACTGAACGACTTCAAGAGAACTTATCCCTTCGTTATAGAGCAACCTAACGATGTCGCCTATGGTATGGCATTATATTCCAGGTTGCCAATTGAAAATACTGAGATAAAATTTTTAAAACATAAAAATGTTCCTTCCTTCCATAGTTTGGTTACCTTAAAATCTGGACAAAAATTTATGCTGCATTCGGTGCATCCCGTTGCTCCAATGCCCAGTGATAAATATCCAGATAATGTTGGAGAAGCTGAAAATGAGCTGATACAAATAGGGGAAATGGTGGCCAGGGAACAGTTTCCAGCTATGGTAGCAGGAGATTTTAATGATGTTAGCTGGTCTAACACCGCCAGATTATTTGGTAAGGATGGTAATTTAAATAACGTGAGACTGGGAAGGGGGCTTTATAATACATTTGATGCAAATTCGATTTTTATGAGGTGGCCGCTTGACCATTATTATGTAACCAGGCATTTCAAACTGGTTGAAATAAAACTATTAGATAAAATCGGGTCTGATCATTTCCCTATCTACGCCAAATTTTCTCTCGGGAAATAAAACGCAGATTTAATAACGGGTTAATTCATGGGTAATGGTCAAATAATCTTACAGAAAGATTTAAAACCGGCATAAGTGTATTATTCTGTCTTGGCAAGTGTAACAGCCCTTAGCTCCTCAAGATCGTCCTTGAATTCCATAACTAATTTGGCGCGTTCAAAAGCCTTTAGTGAATGGTATTGGGCCTCTCTTTTAATCAACGAATTATCGATGCCTTCCAGAACGGTTAAGCACTTTTGTAAACGTGTCATTACCTCGATATTATCTGCACCATCTCTTGCGATTGGCCTGAAGGCATCTGTGAACAGATCTGATATCTTTACTGCCGGAATACTTAATCGATCATACTTTATCTCGGGTTCTGAATCTTGCTCATTTCTCCATAAACTGAAAATGCGTAAAAGACTTCCAATGATTTGAATAGCAGTTCCAGGATCATTGATACCCGGGGAAAGAGCCCTGCTGGCAATTTCACTTAGGGTTATGACCCCAAACCTAGGATCATCCTCAAAAGTCCTATCTTTATCAATAATAAAAGCTTCCTTAATTTTATTTCTGATCTCTGAAGACTGGGTATTACAGTAGGCGAGAGGAACATTGAAACTAATGAAATTACCGGGAATACTGCAAATATCTATTTGAAGATCTTCTTTCTCTGCCAGCTCCTGAAGATTTTCCATATTTATGGTATGGATATAGCCTGTAATTGAGGCATAGCAGGCCTGGCCTTTATGTACAATGGGAGTTTTCTGTGGCTTAGCTCCCAAATACGGATCCTTGATTTTCTTTTCAAGGCTGTTATAAGCGGCATCTTCTACTTGGAGGATGGTATTCGAGAGCCTGCCCAGCCTGGAAATACGATCTACCCACCTAAGAAAAGTAATGATCACCACCGCAAAAAGCAGGATTGTTAAAACAAACAATATAAATATTCCCGCCTTGCTATAAACTCCATTCTTAAGGGCAACGGTGGCTACAATACTGAAGATGAAAGCTCCAATAAAAATTGACAGTGCGTTCTGGGAGACATCATCTGTAACTACGAGCTTAAAAGAACGTGGAGTTGCCGTACTACTGGCTGCTGAAAAAGCTGAAACCATTGAGGCAACAGCAAAAATGGCGATTACAAGCATACTAGCCGAAATTGTGCTAAGTAAATCATTCAATGATTCCTCACTAATTTGCGGCACCAATTCCTTTAAAAAAGTATCATCTGCAAATTGTGCAACCAGTGCTGCAGCTATTGAAAATAGACAGAAAATAAACGGACGAAACCATAGTTGTTCTCGAAGTCTGTTGGTATAATATAATATTTTATTTTTCATAGGTTAGATAGTTTTACCAAGACCTTGATCGAATAAAGCAGGGGATCTCCTTAAATTAATAGAAATATACTTTAATTTTTTATTCAGGAGACGATTAGTTTATAAATACTGGTAGGTCTAAAGGTACCTGCCTAAATTTCTAAAATCTCATTTTATTTTGAAACTTCAAATGTCGAAGAGAAAGATAAAGACCTATGAAAAAGCTTTACTCTCTTCTTCTTACGAATTTGTTCTGAACTATCTTATCCAGATAGATTTTAGTATTTACACACGAAAAATTTAAGCT
>JBFGDP010000283.1:0-3232 GCA_041580575.1 Christiangramia sp. | reverse complement strand
TTGGCGTCCAGATCACTCCATCGTATTTCGAATTTTTTACTGTACATTTTCTTGAATTTATTTCAAAACTACCAATAAATATTATGCATGCATAGGCTATTTTACCTAAGTTTATATTAAAATTATTCAGATGCCGGTGGTCAAGGGAAATTATATTCCGCCAGGAATATTTAAAAGTGGAGATGCTTCAACCATTTACGCGGCAACCTTGCGGAAAGTAGATCTAACGGAATTCAAAAGGGAGAGAATCGAAATTAGCGACGGTGATTTTCTGGATCTCGATTGGAGCCAAATACAAAACCACCATATAGATAAGCTGGTCATCCTTTTACATGGCCTGGCTGGAAAGACCGACAGACCTTACATGAAAGGAATGGCGAAGGCTTTCAACGAATCTAACTGGGATGTGCTGGCTATGAATTTTAGGGGATGCAGTGAAGAGCTTAACCGCAGATACAGGAGTTATCATGCCGGGGCCAGTGATGACCTTGCCGAAGTAATGACCCACGTCTTAAGCCTGAACAGATACAAAAGTATAGCCCTGGTAGGATTCAGCCTTGGCGGGAATATGCTCATGAAATACCTGGGTGAAAATCGCAGCAGGCCCACAGAGATCGTGGGAGCGGTAGGTATTTCTGTTCCATGCGATCTGGCAGGTTCCCTGGGCGCGATCAATAAAATGAGAAATTTCGTCTATTCTAAAAGGTTTGAATTAAACCTGAAACAACATCTATATGACCGTGCCAGTAAATTCCCAGACAGGATCTCGCGGGAAGAAATTGCTGCCTGCAGATCCCTAAGGGATATAGACGATCTTTACACCTCTAAGGCACATGGTTATAAAAATGCTTCAGATTATTATGAACAGGCCAGCGCCATGAATTTCCTGGAAAATATAAGTATTCCCACCCTTATTCTGAACGCTGGCAACGACAGCTTCCTTTCAGATAAATGTTATCCATATAAGATCGCAGAAGATTCAGAATATCTGCACCTGGAAGTACCAGATTATGGAGGCCATGTTGGTTTTGTGACGGGCAGTGAACGTTATTATCATGAGCAACGTGCGATCGATTTTATAAAAGCCCTAGTGGAATAATCTTTATTAATTCCTCATCAATACTGGATTCAATTGGAGATGCTATAGAATTGATTATCTTTGCGCAAGCTTTTAAAATTCAGGCATGATCCAATCTATGACAGGCTTCGGGAAAAGCGTTACCCAAATTCCCAACAAGAAAATCACTGTAGAACTCAAATCTCTCAACAGTAAGAATTTTGACCTGAATGCTCGCATTCCTTCCCAGTACAGGGAAAAGGAATTAGACCTTCGTAATATCATTTCCAATTCACTGGGTCGTGGAAAAGTAGACCTTTCTATTTATGTGGAATACACCGGTGAGCAGACATCCACCAACGTTAACACCCCTGTGGTGAAGAATTATATGGATCAATTACGCGGAATTGTGAACGCCAGCGAGGTAGAGCTGTTAAAAATGGCTGTAAAATTACCCGATTCTCTAAAAACTGAGCGTGACGAGATAGATGAGGAGGAATTCAATGCTATTGAAGTTGCCGTACAGGAAGCGCTGACTGAGATCAATAAATTCAGATCTGATGAAGGAGAAGCTCTGGAGAAAGACCTGTCCCTGAGAATTGCAAATATAAGGCAACTGCTGGAAGATGTGATCAAGATAGATCCAGACAGGGTTGAAGCGGTTAGGGAGCGATTAAGAAAAGGTATTGAAGAGATCAAAGAACAGGCAGACGAAAATCGCTTTGAGCAGGAGATCGTTTACTATATCGAAAAATTTGATATAACCGAAGAAAAAGTAAGACTTGACAATCACCTGGATTACTTTCAGAAAACCCTTGACAGTAAAGATTCAAACGGTAGAAAACTTGCTTTTATTTCGCAGGAGATCGGTCGGGAGATCAATACTATTGGTAGTAAATCCAATTACGCTCCGATGCAGCAAATGGTGGTACAAATGAAAGATGAGCTGGAAAAGATTAAAGAACAAATTCTAAATGTACTTTAAATGAGCGAAGGAAAATTGATCGTATTTTCTGCACCTTCGGGATCTGGAAAAACAACGATAGTACGTCACTTATTAAAACAGGAGGAATTGAAACTGGATTTTTCCATTTCAGCTACTTCCAGGGAACCGCGAGGTAACGAGGTAGATGGTAAGGATTATTATTTTTTATCCCTGAAAGATTTCAAACAAAAGATCAAGAATGACGAATTCCTGGAATGGGAAGAAGTTTATCGTGACAATTTTTACGGCACCTTGAAAAGTGAGGTAGAACGTATCTGGAAAAAGGGCAAACATGTGATCTTTGATATAGATGTGGTGGGAGGACTGGATATTAAAAACATTTATCCAGACAGAACCCTTGCTGTTTTTGTAAAACCACCAAGTATTGAAGAATTAAAGATCCGTTTAAAGAAACGAAAGACCGAGAGCGACGATAAGATAAATATGCGGGTGGCCAAGGCTTCTATCGAGTTAGCTACCGCCCCGCAGTTCGATTTTATCATCGAAAACAATCATTTAGGCACCGCCCTTAAGGAAGCCTATAGCCTGGTTTCTAATTATGTAGGCGCAAAAAAGACTGAGGAATGAATAGAAAGGTAGGTCTGTTCTTTGGAACTTTTAATCCTATTCATACCGGCCACCTGATCATTGCCAATCACATGGCAGAATATTCAGACCTGGACGAGATCTGGCTGGTAGTTACCCCGCATAATCCACATAAGAAGAAAAGCAGTTTACTGGATAATCATCACCGGTTGGAAATGGTTTATAAAGCCTGTGAGGGATACGAAAAGCTTAAACCCAGCAACATTGAATTTGGATTGCCACAACCAAATTACACAGTAAATACCTTAGCTCATCTGCAGGAAAAATTTCCTACGAACCAATTTTGTCTGATCATGGGTGAGGATAATCTTAAGAGCTTCCCTAAATGGAAGAATCATGAGGTCATCCTGGAAAATCATGATATTTACGTATACCCAAGAATAGCTACCGGTGAAGTGTCTTCAAACCTTAAAGATCACCCCAGGATCCGGAAAGTAGCCGCTCCTATCGTGGAGATCTCTTCCACGTTTATTCGGAAGGCTATAAAGGAATCTAAAAATGTAAAGCCTTTGCTGGTTGGAAAGGTTTGGGAATTCATCGACCTGATGAATTTTTACAAAAAGTAAAAAGACTGTTTAACAATC
>JBFGDP010000282.1:0-3232 GCA_041580575.1 Christiangramia sp. | reverse complement strand
ATCATTCACAAAACAATATGGCTTACTGGCTGGGGAAACCCTACCTGGGAATTGGCCCATCTGCACATTCCTACGATGGTACCTCCAGAAAATGGAATATCAGTAATAATACGCTGTATATAAAAGCCATTGCAGCCGGTAATTTACCTCAACAAACAGAAAAACTTTCCACCACCGATTCCTATAACGAATATGTAATGACCAGGCTCCGAACCAAATTTGGTGTTTCTACAGATGATATTCAAGAAAAATTTGGAAGAGTATACCGCGATCATTTTTTAAAGGAAACCGGTAAATTTCTGGAAGACCAGCTCATGGAAAGGACTGGAAACACTTTTCATATTACTCCCAAAGGAAAATTTCTTAGTGACGGGATTGCAGCAGATCTTTTCTATATAGATTAAAACCTCACTTACTTAATTCTTTTGTCACCCTGTCCCGAAGCTTCTGGAGTTTCAGGGTCTCTTGAGATGCTGAAACAAGTTCAGCATGAGGCCCTGTTGTTTACCAATCATTACTATCAAGATTTATCGGAAGTCTCAGGGCCTCATAAGATGCTGAAAATCCCGAGGCTTAAGGAGAAGATAACAATTTTATTAAAATCGAGATAAATCTCAATTGTCCATTATCAATTTTCAACTAAATACTACATTTGTTAGGACCAATCAAACAATATGTTAGCGAACATAAGCCATGACGGCAATTCATATAAAATAGATTTTTCTCATCCTCTGGATATTTCCATCAGTCTACGCGGGGATAAAAAGAATCCGATGGCCTGGTATTTAAAGCATCCGGAGATCGAACCTGTAATTGATGGTGATTTTATCGGGAAGGTAAGTAAGGGGTCTTCTGTGAATTTCAATAATATCTGGTTTAATCCGCATGCTCATGCTACGCACACCGAATGTGTGGGCCACATTAGCAACGAAACACATACGATTCAGCAGCATCTGAAAACCTTCTTTTTCAAAGCGGAACTTATTTCAATCGAACCTCAGAAAAAAGGAACCGACCTCGTTTTCACTAAAGAGCAGTTGCAAAAGAAACTAAAAGATTTCAATGCTGAAGCGTTGGTACTGCGAACACTTCCGAATTATATCGGGAAGATTTCCAAAAATCACTCGCATACCAACTGGCCATATATTGAGGAAGATGCCATGATCTATATTCGTGAATTAGGCGTTAAACATTTTTTGACAGATCAACCTTCAGTCGACAGGGAAAAAGATGAAGGGAAGCTACTTGCTCATCGAGCCTTCTGGGATTATCCTAAGAACACCAGATTTGATGCGACCATTACAGAATTGATCTATGTTCCGAATAAGATCGAAGATGGAGATTATTTCTTAAATCTTCAGCCTGCTTCCTTTGAAAATGACGCTGCTCCATGCAAGCCCGTACTTTATAAGATCCTGGATTAAAATTGAGCTTAAATTGTAATCACTCCAAGGTTCATAATGCTAATCTGGCTCAAGTTGGAAAAAGGCTTTAAATTTACGCACCGGGGAGAAATAGGAAAATAATATGGAATTACTCTTTATAGGATTGGCCGTTGGCGCCGTGATAGCATACTTCATTTTTGCAGCTTTTAACAAGGAACGATCAAGATCGAAGACCAGCGAACAATCTGTTGTTTTGATGGATAAAATCAAAAGTGTTTGCAAATTCATTACCGTGGAAGGTGATTTTTCTGAGATCTATCATTACGAAAATATGAAAGAGAAATATCTAAGTCTTATCCTCGGAAAGAAAAAAGCCATTGTCCTGGTAACTGCTAAGGCCCATGTAGGTTTCGACCTGAGTAAGATCAGGATGGATAGCGACAATGAGAATAAAAAGATCATCCTTACCAATTTTCCACAGCCGGAGCTGTTAACCATTGAAACAGATTTCAAATATTACGACAAACGAGAAGGATGGGCAAACCCGTTTACAACTTCAGATTTAACCGATATTAACCGTGACGCGAAAAAGACCATTGTAGATAAGATCCCTCAAAGCGGACTGCTGGACAAAGCGAAAGCTGAAGCTCTGGATACTATTCTTTTAATGGAAAAGATCGTGGAAACCATTGGCTGGAAACTTGATTATACGGCGCTAACCATTGAGAATAACGAAAATAAAAAGATTGAAAAGGGAAATTAGGAGATGCTGAAATGAGTTAGGAATGGTGCCTGATATTTTAATTTGCTTTACCACGTCACCCTGAACTTGTTTCAGGGTCTTTCTTTAAAGAATGAAAAACAGTTATACTTATATACTAGCAAATAAGACAAGAACTGTACTTTATATAGGCGTAACTTCTGAATTGAAATCAAGACTAATACAGCATAAAAATGGTGAAGGATCAATTTTCACCAGAAAATACAACATTTACGACCTGATGTATTTTGAAGAATTTTCAGATATTAATCAGGCAATAGCAAGAGAAAAACAATTGAAAAACTGGCGTAAGGATTGGAAATTGAATTTGATCAAAACTGAAAATCCGCAGATGAGAGATTTATTCTCTGAACTATGAGATGCTGAAGCGAGTTCAGCATGACGATTTTGAAATAGTTTCAGGGTCTAAAATTTGAAAAAATGAACATCGACACATTCAGAGATTATTGCCTGGCGAAAAAAGGAGTTACCGAAGGCCTTCCCTTTGGCCCGGATAATCTTGTTTTAAAGGTAATGGGCAAGATGTTCTCTATAGTTTCGCTCAACGAGGTTCCGCTTAGGGCAAATTTAAAATGTGATCCTGAACGAGCCATAGAGCTTCGGGAAGAATATGAAGACAATATTCTACCGGGTTATCACATGAATAAACAACACTGGAACACCCTGGTTCTGGACGGTCGGCTGGATCCAAAACTGGTTTTTGAATTGATCGACCATTCTTACGAACTTGTAGTAAACGGACTCACCGCAAAGCTAAAAAAGGAACTTGAAAATTTATAATGACAAAAGCTGAAGAATTTTATTCCTCCCGACAGGCGAAATATTCCAAATTAAAGAAACAGATCTCCAAGAAATTAGCTTTTTCAAGCACCTTAAGGTTAGTAGTCTTTCTGGCGATCTGCGCCTCCATTTATTTTTTCTTCAGAAATATAACTATCCTGTTACCACTGGTAATTGCGCTTATAGCTGTTTTCATATTTCTAATTTCCAGGCATACCGATCTTAAAAAAGAACGGGACAAGCTGGCGGCGTTAAGCGATATTAATAAACTGGAACTAAGGATCCT
>JBFGDP010000281.1:0-3239 GCA_041580575.1 Christiangramia sp. | reverse complement strand
TTGGGAAAAAATGCAGGCTGAATTAGATAGAATGTTTAAGGAAACAGGACATCAAAATGCCTACTTCCCGCTATTTGTTCCTAAAAGTTTATTTGAAGCAGAAGAAAAAAATGCCGAAGGTTTTGCGAAAGAATGCGCTATTGTTACGCATTATCGTTTAAAGAACGATCCGGATAAACCGGGTAAGTTAATGGTAGATCCAGATGCTAAGCTAGAAGAAGAATTGGTAGTAAGACCAACTTCTGAAGCGATCATATGGAATACTTATAAAAATTGGATCCAGTCTTACAGAGATCTTCCAATCAAGATCAACCAATGGGCTAACGTAGTGCGCTGGGAGATGAGAACAAGATTATTCCTTAGAACCGCAGAATTTCTGTGGCAGGAAGGGCATACCGCTCACACTACTAAGAAGGAAGCTCTTGAAGAGACTGAGCTTATGAATAATATATATGCAGAATTTGCTGAGAATTTCATGGCTATTCCAGTAGTAAAAGGCGCTAAGACAGAAAGCGAACGTTTTGCTGGTGCTTTAGAAACATACTGTATTGAAGCGCTAATGCAGGATGGAAAGGCATTGCAGGCGGGAACTTCCCACTTCCTAGGCCAGAACTTTGCCAAAGCATTCGATGTTAAATTTGCCACGAAAGAAGGTGGCCTGGAGCATGTGTGGGCAACTTCATGGGGTGTTTCAACCAGGTTGATGGGCGCTTTGATCATGACCCATAGTGATGATAAGGGATTGGTTTTGCCTCCAAACCTTGCACCGGTACAGGTAGTAATTGTGCCTATATATAAAGGAGAAGAACAGTTACAGCAGATCTCTGAGGTAGCCAATGATCTTGTACGGGATCTCAGGGCAGTGGGAGTAACGGTGAAATTTGATAATAACGATAATCAAAAGCCGGGATGGAAATTTGCCCAGTATGAATTGCAGGGTGTTCCTGTGAGATTGGCTATTGGACCCAAGGATCTGGAAAAAGGTACTGTGGAACTTGCGAGGAGGGATACGCTTACCAAAGAATATGTGAAGAACGAAGAAGTTGTTGAGAAAGTTAAGGGTCTAATGACTGAAATTCAAAATGCTCTTTTTGAAAAGGCCAGGTCCTACAGAGATTCTCATATTACTGAGGTTGACAGTTTTGATGAATTCAAGAAAGTACTGAAAGAAAAAGGAGGGTTCCTGTCTGCTCATTGGGACGGTACGGCAGAGACAGAGAATAAGATCAAAGATCTGACTAAAGCAACCATTAGATGTGTGCCATTTAATAGAAAAGAAGAGGCTGGAGCTTGTGTTTTAACAGGGAAACCATCTAAGGGAAGAGTGCTTTTTGCAAAGGCCTATTAAAAAATTTAAAAAAAATTGTAGAACATTTGCGGCATTCCAAAAAAGTTGTATTTTTGCATCCGCATTTGAAACAAAACGGTCCGTTCGTCTAGGGGTTAGGACGCCAGGTTTTCATCCTGGTAACAGGGGTTCGATTCCCCTACGGACTACAAGAAGAAACACTGATAAGAAAGTGTTTGTTTGAGCAACAAAAAAAGTTGCATTTTGAAATAATTTTTGGTCCGTTCGTCTAGGGGTTAGGACGCCAGGTTTTCATCCTGGTAACAGGGGTTCGATTCCCCTACGGACTACTTTTAAAAAACATTTAAATACTAATTGTAATGGCAAATCATAAGTCAGCGTTGAAGAGGATTCGTAGCAATGAGACTAAGCGTCTTAGAAATCGCTACCAGCATAAAACTACAAGGAACGCGATCAAGAGATTGCGTGATGCAGATAAGAAAGAGGCTGAGGCTATGTTGCCTTCTGTGATTTCTATGATCGACAAATTGGCTAAGAAAAATATCATTCACGATAATAAAGCTGCTAACCTAAAGTCAAATTTGACTAAGCACGTCGCAGCACTTTAATTTTAGCAGTGTTCAATTTATAAAAGAATGCTTTCCGATCACCGGAAGGCATTTTTTTGTTGCTGGAATTTAAAAAACTGAAACTCCGGTTAAAGTTGTAAATCTTTCCAGTGCTTTCATTCCAAGTTCTGAGTTGCCTTTTTCATTAAGTATCGGGCTCCATACGGCTACCGAATAATTGTCTGGATGTATCGCTACAATGCCGCCTCCAACACCACTTTTCCCGGGTAGACCTACCTGAAAGCTAAATTCTCCCGCTTCATCATAAAATCCACAGGTTTGCATTAATGCATTGATCCTTTTTACCGTTTTAGGTTTTAAGATTTTTTCATTGGTTTCGAGGATCCTTCCTTTATTGGCGAAGATCATAAAAGCCCTGGAAAGTTGCTTACAGGACATGGCAAGCGAACATTGATGGAAATAAAAATCTACAATTGGTTCCACATCACACTTAATATTTCCTAGGGCCTTGATATAATTCACCAGGGCGATGTTTCGGTAACCGGTAGATTTTTCTGAAGCGGCCACTTTTTTATCATAATGAATATCATCGTCTCCCGTGATCTTTCTAACAAAATCCAATAATTGCTGCTTGGGGTCATCTAATTGATCGAGCAGTATATCTGAAATTACCAGGGCACCTGCATTTATAAACGGGTTCCTGGGAATGCCGTTTTCATATTCCAGCTGAGTAAGACTATTGAATGGGTCACCGGATGGTTCTACATTCAATCGGTCCCAAAGGTCTTCGCCCATCAAACGCATAGCTATGGCCAGGGTGAACACCTTGGAGATACTCTGTATTGAAAATTTTTCCTCACTATCACCGAAACTGAAATTTTTCTGATCACCACAATATACATGCATCCCAAATTTCTTTTGGTCAACTTTTGCCAGTTCGGGAATGTAAGATGCCACTTTCCCGGTAACATCCCGGTAACTCATTTCCTCCTGAATAGTGTTCAGTATATTCTGGTAATCCATACTAGTTTAAATCGGTTAGATCTGTTCCTGTCTCTATTTCGAAAGGTAATTTTTCCTTTTTGAAAACCCTTGCCTGCAGGTTACCTTTTAACGTAACTTTATTATCTTCTAATTGCAGCCAGCTTCCTTCTCTAAGCCCTATCACCGGCTGCGAATTAAGACCGTGAAATTCTTTGATCCTTGTTTCCCTGGTCTCTCCTTTATGTTCTGACGTTGGATCTGGATCCAGGTAATGCGGATTAATATTAAATGGAACCAGGCCTAATGTCTGGAAGGATGGAGGATATACTATAGGCATATCGTTGGTAGTTTGCATACTTAATCCCGCAACATTGGTT
>JBFGDP010000280.1:0-3242 GCA_041580575.1 Christiangramia sp. | reverse complement strand
CGGCGATATAACCTATGATGGTGGAGATGGAAAATTTGCCATTGCGCAAGGTGATTTTAGTGATAACAAATATAAAGGAGCAAACCCCACTACACTTGAAAGCCCGATATTAGATTTTACGAATGCCGCTTCCGCAACTTTGCAGTTCGATCAGGCTTTTTATTTTGCAGATGGCGATATAGCTATAATTGAGGTTTCTATAGATGGAGGTACAACTTATCCTTATACCCTAAGATTATTGCATGGGGCCAATACTGGCATTTTGCAGTGGTTTTCTGCCGGTACTGCTGAATCTACTGCTGGATCTAATCCTGAAAACTATAATTTTAGCACCGATAATACTTCCATTTCACTTGATGATTATGTTGGGGAAAGTGAGGTTAGAATTAGATGGTCATTTACAGGTACCAGTGATAAAAGCGTTTGGGCAATGGATAATATTTTTATAAGCAATCAAGTCCTGGTCGAAACCGAATTGGAATGGACCAAAGGAATTGGTGATCCTGATGAAAACCCCATAGAATCTGGCGAGACAAGTATTCCTCTTAATTTCATACCAAACTCTCCGGGAGCACATCAGTACGGAGCAACTGCTCTTATTAATGGCTGTAGAACTTATGACGAAGATGGTACAGACTTAATAAATATCCTGGTATCTTATTCTTATGCGGGGGAAGATATTATTCTAACAAACGAAGAATGTGGCCAAAACACGGTTCAGCTCAATGCTTATGACAATTCTTTAACCGCCAATGAGAATGCTGCAAAAGGGGCATACCCGGGCAAACCTGAAAATTGTATAACCTGCGATTCGCCTGGGACAGGGGATATTGGGACCTGGAGCTGGGCTGGAGCAACACCGTCCTGTACAGATGCTTCTTTTTCAGATATTAATGACCCTGATGCGATCTTCACGGCAGGACCAGGCGAATACATTTTAACCTGGACAGTAGATGGCTGCTCACATAATGTAGCGGTAACTATTACCAATTGTACCCAGGTTGATTTTGATGGTAATAATGATCACGTAGATTTTGGTGACAATTTTGACCTATCCGGGGCTTTTAGTCTGGAAGTGTGGGTAAAACCTAGTTCTTTGGATGGTATTAGAACTATTTTCTCGAAGAGAGATGCCGCCTTCCCTAACAATGCCAAAGGATATGATCTAAGAATTGAGAATGGTAAAGTTTCCTTCAATTGGGATAAAACCGGATCTATAAAATCTCCTGTTAATCTTCCTAACACCAACCGCTGGTACCATATCGCTCTGACTCACACTTCTACAGGTGAATATAAATTATATATAGATGGAATTCTAATGAAATTAACAGGGGGTAATGCCCCTGGCCAGAATGATTACAATGCTCTGATAGGTGCTATGGACCACAATGATGTGGAAATCACTTCAAATTTTTTCCATGGCTGGATAGAAGAATTTAGGATCTGGAATGTTGCTCTAAACAAGGAGCAACTGCATCTTATGATGAATCAACGTATAGAGGAAAGTGGCTCCAATAAAGTAAAAGGAGAAATTTTACCTCTGGAAGTTTCAAATTTAAATTGGAGCAACCTGGCAGGTTATTACAGGATGGATAATATAAGCTGCGGAAATTTATTTCCTTTTTCTATTGATGGAACCAGTCTTATTGGGGTTGCCGGAAAATTAAGGAATATTACTTCTGCTCAGGAAAGAACAGCTCCCCTACCCTATATTTCCAAAACTGATGGTTCCTGGAGAAATAGCAATACATGGCTGCATTCAGATGTCTGGACCTGGCCTAACGATGAAGGCATAAACGGAGAAAAGATCAATTGGAACATTGCTGTATTAGAGAATGATATTTTTTCTGATTCAGACATCTATCTTTTGGGCCTAATTTCAAACTCCGGAACTCTTGATATTACTGGCAATGTTGCTGCCGAAACCGGACAAGGCCTTACTATTACAAAATATTTAGATCTTGATGGGGTGATCGATCTTAATGGAAATTCACAGTTAATTCAAACTGAAGGCAGTATTCTTGAAGAGAATAGTTCAGGTTATATAGACATAGATCAACAGGGAACTGCAAATAGTTTCAATTACAACTACTGGTCCTCCCCTGTTTCCGAAATTGGTCTGGCTAACAACAACGGGTTTATACTCGGTAATGTCCTGCTGGATGGTACAGATCCAGATAACCCGGAACCAATTAGCTTTAATGGTCAATATCATTGGGCAGATGGCAACTACACGGGAGCAAAAAGAATAAGCTCCTACTGGCTGTATAATTTTGGTGATCCTGAAGACGATTTTAATGGTGACGCAGACGATTATTTTTCCTGGAGCCAGTTTGATCATACTGAAAAACTACCTGCAGGAATTGGATATACCATGAAAGGTACCACCGGATATGTTCCGATTAGCACACGACAGAATTATACGTTCAGAGGAAAGCCTAATAATGGAGACATTAGTGTTACCGTGGCTGCAGACCAGAATCTACTAACAGGTAACCCATATCCTTCAGCAATAGATGCTTTAAAATTTATTAACGACAACCTTAATGGTTTTAATGGTGCTTTATATTTCTGGGACCACTTTGGAAAAGAGGATACGCATTATCTAGAGGAATACGTAGGTGGATATGCAGTTTATAATAAATCTGGCGGTATATCTTCTGCGACTTCTATAGACTCGAGGATTAATAATAATGAGGAATCAAGTGAGAAGGATCCTCCGGGACAATTTATCCCAGTAGGTCAGGCTTTCTTTATCAATACCTTAGGAGTAAACAATCCGCTTACAATAACCTATAAAAATGAATACCGGGCCTTTGTGTTAGAGTCTGAGAAAGACAATAATGGGAACGATATTTCCCAATTCCATAGCCAGGAGAAGGAGAACCCGAAAGAGGAGCAGAATAAAGCTAGTCTCGATGAACGATATAAGATCAGGCTTAAATATGAATCTCCAAAAGGCTATCACAGGCAGATCCTGGTAACCGCAGACGAGAATTCTACCAGCGGTTTCGATCTAGGTTATGATGCGCCTCTTATAGAAAACAATGTGGAAGACATGTACTGGATGGTAGAAGATACCGAATTTGTGATACAGGCGGTACCAGATTTCGCTCCAGACAGGGTGCTTCCCTTAGGAATAAAAGTAGCCGAGGCTGGTGAGTTCACCATTAAAATAGACAAAACAGAAAATATGAAGTCCAGCTTCGAAATTTTCTTAAAGGATAAGTCTTCGAACGAGT
>JBFGDP010000279.1:0-3257 GCA_041580575.1 Christiangramia sp. | reverse complement strand
AGACATTACACAAGCTCCCGAGCATGCCAGCAACACTCCTTTAACTATAAATTCACCTCTTTTCATAATTCTGGTTTTAATAAGTTCAACAATTAGTTAATAGTTCTTTTAGGCCCTAGATTAAAATTTCTTGAAATCATGAAGCCAAATCTAACTCCACCATCTGTCCAGGATTTAGTCGTATTAGGGATAAAATTATTCGCAATAATCGCCTGCGAATTCTGGAAATTTAATGCAAATACGTGACCTCCAGTTTCTATCTCAACGCCAACTCCAAAAGGATTATAGTAATCAATACCCAGGTCGTCTGGCCTGCTTAGACCATTAACAATGGTATAATCGGCAATAATTGATATTCTCTTGAGGATCTTTACCCTGGCCCCGAATCCAAGCGAAAAAAGATTATCTGAATCTTCAAAATCCTGAATCTGTGCTTCCGGCCTTATCAGGTATCCGGGATTGATCATAACAGATACACCGGGACTGAATTTTCTGGCTATGATCACCTGCAGGAAATGGGAAATTCGGTCTGATTCTTTATCGAATTCGTTCCTGGAAAAAGGCTCCCGGGTTATCCAGCTGCTTTGTCCAAAGAGTGTAACAGACAAGGGCATACTTTCCTCTTCCTGCCAAAGCAGCCTGTATTTTACCAGTCCGCTGTAAGATTCATTAAATTTGCTTCTCCCTATCCCCACGGTTAAGGCATCTGTTATTCCATAGTCAAAACCAAGGTAAAGATCTGTAGCGATATCAAGACCAAACAATGTATTGGACCCCCCAAATTCTCCTCCAATATCTCCAAACCTATGCCCTACCCAAAAGGCGAGGTTTTTGGCTTTCTGGGTTTCATTGGTTTGCAGCAAGACCAGCCTGGGGCTTTTGAAGGTAGCTATGGTCCTGAAGTCTTTCTCTCCATTAAGAGTAGCCATTAAACTATCTACATCCTGGGCATATATACCAGAACAGGTAAAAAGGAACACTAGCAAATAAATTTTCTTCATGGTTTGATGATTTGATAATTGGCATCTACGGTGACCTCTATCACCTCTGCTATATTCTCCCAAAGTAACTTTGGGATCTTGATCTTATGATCCTTACAAGCGACTTCAAATTTTGAATTAAGACGTAACTGCTTGCCATCCTTTGATATCTGAACAACTACAGGTATCTCTCTTTCCTGAGTTACCCCATGAATTGTAAGATCTCCTTTTATGATCAATTCCTGGGAATTTGAGAAGCCAGGATCTAGACCACCTGTAATCTGACCTTTTAGGATGGCGTCTGTGAATCTTTCACTTTCCATATAGTTTTCATTGAAATGCTCCTGCATAAGGGCTTTCTCAAATTTGAAAGACCTTACCTTTACTTTAAAAGAAATGGCACCGTTATCAATATTTAACACCGAAACTCCATCGTTGGAAACAGCTTCGATATCCTCTACCGGAGCTGAAGAAAAAAAAGTTATTTCGGCATTGGTTGTTTGATAGAATTGAGCTTTTGCCGGAGAAAAACTCCAGATGAGGAAAGACAATATTAGAAGTGGCAAGGGACGCATTTCAGATATTTACGAAATAAAAAAGGGTATAGTTTTACACTACACCCTAATAAATTTATGTATTATTTGTTAATAAACGAATTATTCCTCCGCTAAATCATTATCCGTCTGCATTATTCTGAATATAGTCTGACAAATACTTTGCATCTTTTTTTATTCCTCCTAAGGTTGCAGATCCTCTGGTATGCAACCACGGCAAGCCGATAAAATAAAGCCCATCAATATTACTAACCCCGCGGTAATGCTCGGGGTAACCATTTTTAGCGAGTTCCAGGCCTTCAATCCAGCTAAAATTTGGGCGGTAACCGGTAGCCCAGATGATATTCTTCAGATCCCTGATCTTTTTCTTTTCGGTATGAATCAATTCACCCTCAGCGTCCTTGGCCTTGCCTACCGGCTCCACGTTATCTCTTTCAAGAATTTCCTTTACCGGCGTTCCAATGACCGGTTGCCTGGATTTGGAAATTTTTTTCCCCAGCCAGGTATCCCGGCTAAAACTCAAGAACCCCGATTTAGTGAACCACCACCATAAGGTCTTGCCTAGTATCTCCTGCGGAAGCACTTTTACATCTGTATTTCCTGAGAAATAGACTCCCCTGTTATCCTGGGAAACCTCATCCAAGATCTGGAATCCGCTGTCCCCTGCCCCCACTACCATAGCTTTACCCTCCTGCAGCTGGTCTGGATTTTTATAATAGTTGCTGTGTATCTGAAAAATATCCTCGTCTATCTTTTTGGAAAAGGGCGGCGTGTAGGGAATATGAAAAGGTCCCGTCGCAATTACCACGTTCCTAGCTTCAAGATCTCCCTGCGGACTCTTAAGAATAAAATGTTCTGACTCCTTTGATATATTTTCTATAAAAGTGTTGAGCTTGATTGGAAAATCGAATTCTTCAACGTAGTCTTTAAAATATTTCGCTACCTCGGTTTTTGAAGGATAGTGACCTTTTTCTGCCGGAAATTCCATCCCTGGCATATTATTAAATTCTGAAGGAGTAAATAAAGTAAGAGAATCCCATCGATTTAGCCAGGATGCACCAATTTCAGACTCTTTATCTACGACCAGGAAATCCTTTCCCTGCTCTTTAAGATAGTAAGCCATGGCCAAACCGGCCTGGGCAGCACCAACTACAATAAAATCCAACATTCCTTTTCTTTTTTTGCAAAAGTAAGGCTATTTAAAGGTTTCTGAAAATGGCTGGTTAAAAGAAGAAATCTTTATAAATCCAGAATTTATATATGAAGAGCAAAAGAAATGCAAAGGCCACTAAGAACTCCATAAAACTGGAAGCCAGTAAACCCACAAATGAACCAAAAGCAGCTTTCCCGGCTGTTTTAGAATCACTTTTGTTCAGGATCTCGCCTATGAATGCTCCAATAAAAGGAAAGATTAGAATAGCAAATGGAATTGGTGCAAAAATCCCAATGATCAAACCAATGGTGGCGCCTATCATTCCTTTTTTACTGCCGCCAAATCTTTTGGTTCCCATGGCCGGGATTACCAGGTTCAGGATATAGATCAATAAGGCAACGGCAAGGGTTATACCCAGAAACAAATAGTCTATCTCGATTCCCGGGATTAAGTAAAAGATAAGCAAGCCTACCCAGCTCAATGGAACTCCCGGCAACACTGGCAAAAAACTACCTAGCAACCCAAGTATTAAAAATAAACCAGCAACGATCAATAATATTATGTCCATTT
>JBFGDP010000278.1:0-3271 GCA_041580575.1 Christiangramia sp. | reverse complement strand
GGATCGTCTTTACCTGAAAGGAATTCGA
Organism: Christiangramia sp.; assembly: GCA_041580575.1. Classification (GTDB taxonomy): domain Bacteria; phylum Bacteroidota; class Bacteroidia; order Flavobacteriales; family Flavobacteriaceae; genus Christiangramia. The sequence goes on along the minus strand of JBFGDP010000278.1, from coordinate 3,243 downwards.
TTCCCTTATCGGTAAGGTCTATCTGGTTATTTTTTTCTTCAATGGTAAAATACAATTCGGCATCAACCTTAGGCATTTCACGGTTGTTATCCTGCATGTAGTGATTTTCGGTCTTCTGCAATAACTGCTTTACACCTTCTTCACTTAAAAATTTAATAAGGGCTTTATTCTTTGGTAATCCACGGTAAACCCTCAATAACTGAAATCCACCTTCCTTGGTATCCCCTTCCTTAATAAGTCTCTTTGCATCGGCAAGGACCTTAACCAGGTATTTACGCTGTGCCTCGACAATATTCTCAATAGCCGGCTTCAGCTCCATAAATTCATGGGAATCCCCTTTTGGGACAGGTCCCGAGATGATCAGAGGGGTACGGGCGTCATCGATCAATACCGAATCCACCTCATCCACGATCGCATAATTATGTGGACGCTGAACCAGGTCATCGGGCGAATGAGACATATTATCTCTCAGGTAGTCAAATCCGAATTCATTGTTTGTACCATAGGTAATATCTGCATTATATGCCTTTCTACGGGCGGCAGAATTAGGGCGGTGATAATCTATACAGTCAACGCTCATTCCGTGGAACTGGAAGATGGGAGCCATCCAGGCGCTATCTCGTTTCGCCAGGTAGTCGTTCACCGTAACCAGGTGCACACCGTTACCGGTAAGAGCATTAAGGTACATTGGTAACGTAGCCACCAGGGTTTTACCTTCACCGGTCTGCATTTCAGCAATTTTACCCTGGTGCATGGCTATACCTCCAATTAACTGAACATCATAATGTATCATGTCCCAGGTCACCGGATTTCCGGCTGCATCCCAGGAATTGTTCCATATCGCGTAATCATCTTCAAGGGTAACGTAGTCTTTTTCTGCAGAGATCTCGCGATCAAAAGCAGTGGCCTTTACCTTAAGCTGGGTATTATGCACAAAACGCTTTGCCGTTTCTTTAACCGTAGCGAAAGCTTCCGGTAGAATCTCGTTCAGGACAGCTTCAGACAGTTCGTAGGACTTATCTTTTAAGGCATCTACTTCAGCATAGATATCTTCCTTACGGGTGATATCGTCGGTTTCATCTGCCTCCCTGTTCAAGGATTCGATCTTTGCTTTAACCTCTTTGGTAGCTTCAGAGATCCTGGTTTTGAATTCAGAAGTCTTAGCCCTTAATTCATCCAGGCTTAGCGCCTCAAATTCAGACTCAAGCGCTTTTATTTTATTTACTATGGGTTGTATTTCTTTCACATCTTTCTTAGACTTATCGCCTACGAAAGCTTTTAATACAGAATTTAAAAAACTCATATTGGTTTTTTTATTTAACGGGGTTCAAATTTAAGCAAAAAAAAAGCCTCATGAATGAGACTTTTCCCTATTTTTTGCTGTCGTTATTTTAATATTCATCCTCGTTCCAGAGGTAATCTTCATCGGTTGGATAATCTGGCCAGATCTCTTCGATAGAATCATAAGAGTCACCCTCATCCTCAATGGCCTGAAGATTTTCTACAACTTCAAGGGGCGCTCCGGTTCTAATTGCGTAGTCTATTAACTCGTCTTTTGTGGCCGGCCAGGGGGCATCACTTAAATAGGATGCTAATTCTAAAGTCCAATACATTGATTAATCGGGTTTTAAATTTTGGCAAAAATAAATTTTTTGACTTAATAGCCAAGAAAAAAATCTATTATTTATACAATAATATAAAGAACATAATAAATAATCATAATTATTGCATTATTCGCAACAATTTTTCCAATGCCGGGAAAAGAATCAGGTTCTCTTTGGGATCCATTGAATTTCTTCTGCCTGTAATTGTTTAGACAACATCCGTGCCAGCACAAAAAGGTAGTCTGAAAGTCGGTTCAGATAGATCAAAACCTTATCATCAAAGGCTTCAATGTCATACAAAGCACTGGAAAGTCTTTCGGCACGACGGCAAACACAGCGGGCTATGTGACAGAATGACACGCTTTGATGACCACCGGGTAAAATGAAATGGGTCATTGGAGGTAGCTCTTCATTCATGCGGTCCATGGCATTTTCCAGTTTTTCTATATCCTCATTAGTGAGTTTAGGAATATTCAGGCGATCCTGCCCATTCTTAAGTTTCTCTTTAGAAGGTTCAGTAGCCAGGATAGATCCTATGGTGAAAAGCCGGTCCTGGATCTCTTCCAGCAGGTCTTTCGTCTCTCTGTCGGTATCCTGGTCTCTAAGCAAGCCAATGTGAGAATTAAGCTCATCTACCGTTCCATAACTTTCAATACGTATATGATGTTTAGGTACTCGGGTTCCTCCAAATAATGAGGTTGTACCCTTGTCACCTGTTTTGGTATATATTTTCATTTTTTTCTGTTTGCTGAATAGGTATACTAGTGCCGAAAATTGAAGACACCGGTCTTAGTTTCTATAATTCATTAATTCCCAATCGGCTTATTTCCGGCTGATTTTCGGGTGCCTAAAGTTACAAAGAATAGAATGGCCAGAAAAAGAGTTCCGGCTAAATTGAAGATATTTCGTGGAAATTATTTCAGCACCGAGTCTGATTCCTGTTCCTTTTTTCTTTCCATGTATCTCTTTCTGAAGTTCCTGTTCTTGCGTTGCTTTTTAAGATTTTTGGATCTTTTAGAGTTCCACATAAAGTAAGCAAGAAAAACCGCGATGATGAAAAGATAAATCCAGGTTTCCTGGTCGAGATCAATCATTTTAATTGTCTTAATAGATACAAGGTAAAAAACAATCCTATAACTTCAAAAGTTTGTAGTTAAGGTTTTTTTTCACGGTTTTCTGTTGCGAGTTAGAGAGAAGCAGAATTGAGATTGCTTCGTGGTTAAAACAATAAAATAAATCTCTCTGAACTACTGAAAAGGTTCATCTAAGATCTTTCGACTGCGCTCAGATTGACATTTTCTGAAATTTCAGTAGGAGCTTACAGTTGAATTCAATCTTTTACTCATTACTCACTACTCAGTACTCACTGGGACAGCTTTTCTTTCATCACTTTCTACCATCCCATCTTTCAGGCGAATAATACGATGAGCGTGTTTGGCAATATCTTCTTCGTGGGTTACCAGGATCACGGTATTACCCGATGCATGAATTTCATCAAATAGATTCATGATCTCTACAGAGGTTTTTGAATCCAGATTCCCGGTGGGCTCATCGGCAAGAATGCTCGAAGGTTTATTAACCAGGGCTCTTCCTACGGCCACACGTTGTCGTTGTCCACCCGAAAGCTGATTGGGTTTAT
>JBFGDP010000277.1:0-3313 GCA_041580575.1 Christiangramia sp. | reverse complement strand
TCCAGGATCCAGGCCAGGTTCGCGGCCATGGAAAAGCTGTATATCGCAGACGGGCATCATCGCAGTGCATCTTCATGGTTACTGGCCAGGGAAAGCAGGGAGAATAATCCTAATCATACCGGGGAGGAAGCATATAACTTTTTCATGAGCTATCTTATCTCTGAAAGTAATCTCAGGATCTATGAATTCAGCAGACTCATAAAGGATCTTAACGGGCATACCAAAGAAGAATTCCTGATCCTTCTGGATGAGTGGTTTAGAATAGAGAACCGTGGTTTTGAAGTTTATAAGCCTTCAAAAAAGCATCATTTTAATATGTACCTCGATGGGGAATTCTATTCTCTGTACCTGCGGAAAACCAATTATGAGTTTACCGATTCCTTAAGCGAACTGGATTCTTACATCTTATATGAAAAGATCCTGAAACCTATACTCGGGATCCAGGATCTGAGAAACGACAAACGCATTGCTTATATTCATGGACGCAATGACCTTATAGAATTAAAGACTCGGGTAGATAGCGGGGAGTTTGAGGTAGGTTTCGGAATGATGCCGGCAGCCATTGAAGAAATCAAACAAATTGCCGATGAAAATCTTACCATGCCGCCAAAAAGTACTTATATTGAACCTAAATTGCGAAGCGGGCTCACGATCTATGAATTCTAAAACCTGTGATTTAACGACACCTTCGCAATAGAGTTCTAGAGAATCCTTAATTAAAATGCTGTAGATAGAGGATGGATATTTCTGAAAATATTAAAAAATATAGAAGCGAACTTCCTGATCATGTGAAGCTCGTGGCCATTTCTAAAACTAAACCGAAGGAAGATCTTATGCAAGCCTACAGGGCTGGCCAGCGCATTTTCGGTGAGAACAAGATCCAGGAAATGACCGAAAAATGGGAACAGCTACCAGAGGATATAGAATGGCATATGGTTGGACATGTGCAGCGTAACAAGGTAAAATACATGGCTCCCTATGTTTCTCTCATACATGCCGTTGATAGCCTTAAACTGCTGAAAGAGATCAATAAAAGAGCAAAACAAAATGAACGCACTATTAAGTGCCTGCTCCAGATAAAGATCGCCGAAGAGGATTCCAAATTCGGGATTTCTGCAGAGGAAGCCAAAGAGATCCTGAAATCTGAGGCATATGAAAAAATGGAACACGTTAAAGTAATTGGCCTTATGGGCATGGCCACCTTTACTGATGACGAGGACCAGGTTAGATCTGAATTTAAATACCTGAAATCGGTTTTCGATCAGCTCAGGGGAAAGTTCCCAGAGCTTACCGAGCTTTCCATGGGTATGAGTGGTGATTATCAGATCGCTGTGGAATGTGGAAGCACCATGGTTAGGATTGGAAGTAGTATATTTGGGGCGCGAAATTATAATTAACGAAGAAGGGAGATATTTGTACGCAATACTAGACATAGAGACTACCGGTGGTAAGTATAATGAAGAAGGGATTACCGAAATTGCAATTTATAAATTTGATGGCCACCAGGTAACAGATCAGTTTATAAGCCTGATAAATCCTGAACAACCAATACAGCCATTCGTGGTGAACCTCACCGGGATTAATAATGACATGCTTCGCAATGCTCCAAAATTTTATGAGATCGCAAAACGCATTGTGGAAATTACCGAAGACTGCATCCTGGTAGCCCACAATGCCAAATTCGATTACAGGATTTTGCGTACAGAATTTAGACGATTAGGCTTCGATTTTGAACGCAAAAGTCTTTGCACGGTAGAGCTTTCCAAAAAACTTATCCCAGACCTTCCCTCCTACAGCCTGGGAAAGCTGGTGAGATCTCTGGGTATTCCGTTAAGCGACAGGCATCGTGCCGCTGGGGATGCACAGGCAACCATCAAACTTTTTAAAATGCTGCTGGTTAAAGATGTTGAAAAAGACATCCTGAAGGAGCACGTGCGCCAGGAACCTAAAAGAAATTTAGACACCAAACTGGTATATATTCTGGAGGAATTGCCTTCAGAAACCGGGATCTACTATTTTCATGATGAGAACGGCGAGATCATATACGTTGGGAAATCAAGAAATATCCGAAAAAGGGTAAACCAGCATTTCACGAATGATAATTCCAAGGCCAGGGAAATGCAAAAGAAAGTGGCTTCGGTTTCCTTTGAATTAACGGGCAACGAACTCGTAGCGCTTTTAAAAGAAAACCAGGAGATCAAAGAGATCAAACCCAGGTATAACCGGGCCTTAAAACGAGATATTTTCAGCCATGCGCTGTATCACTCTAAAGATGAGAACGGCTATGTGAATTTTAAGATTGGCCGTGCCAATAAGAATCAGAAGAATATCACCACATTCAGCTCCCTGAGGTCAGCCAAGAATTCCCTTACCAGGTGGGTTGAAGAACATGAACTATGCGAAAGACTTTCCGGCTTACATGGAGGTAATGGCAATTGCTTTGCCTACACCATCAAAAGCTGCCATGGAGCCTGCGTGGAACAGGAAAGCCCGGAAGAATATAATGAACGAGCAGAAAAACTGATTAATACATATTCCTATGAGAATCAAAATATGTTATTGATTGGCCGCGGAAGAGAAGTAGATGAAAAGAGCGCTTTGCTTATAGAAGATGGTGAATTTAAAGGGATTGGATATTTTAATCTGAATCACCAGATCAATAACCTGGATATTATAAGATCCATTATTAATCCCATGAAGAATAACCGCGACGCGCAACATATTATTCAAAGCTTTTTACGCAAAAAACATAATTTTAAAATCATCCAATTATCTGTTCATGAGTAAGATTCTCTTTCCTGCTTTTTTATTCCTTTCGTTAATACTTCAATCTCAAAATCCAAATTTCAATACTGCCAGTGCTGTAACCACCAAGGGGGACCTGGAAGCAACTTTTTATTCCAGGGATACGCTGGCGCATGCTCTTTATATCTATGAAGAGGGGGATAGTAAATTTGACCCTTCCCAGGATTTTGACCTGGTAACAAAATATACTGCGAAAATCAAGATCTTTGATAAAGAAGGATTTGAAGAAGCTAATATTGAAATTCCACTGGGAAAGAATGATCGTAATTCTGAAAAATTGAAAGATCTTAAGGCTGCCACCTATAATCTGGAAAACGGACGGATCGTTAAAACCACGCTCTATCCCGGGGAAGTTTATACCGAAGAATTTGAAACTCACGACCTTAAAAAGTTTACCTTCCCGAACATAAAACCGGGCTCTGTCCTGGTTTATTCCTATGAGCTGATCTCGCCTTTTATCTATGATTTTACCTCCTGGAAATTCCAGGATTACATCCCAAAAGCATAT
>JBFGDP010000276.1:0-3349 GCA_041580575.1 Christiangramia sp. | reverse complement strand
TTTTTGCTTGTTCTTATGGCTCTTGGAGCGAATATGATCTATAGATGCGTTCCGGGCAATGTTGAGGATCCAGGTAAAAAACCTTCCTTTATCTGAATTATAGGAAGCGGAATTATCCCAGATCTTTAAAAATACATCCTGCAGGATTTCCTGGGCAATGTACTCATCGTTAACCACATTGTAAATAATTCCGTATACACTTTCTGAATATAGCTCATAGATTCGTTCAAAAGCTCGCTGATTACCTTTCTGTAATTCTAGGATTAGACCGTCCTGTTGCATAGATTAAATTTGAGGAAATAAATATAACTTTAAATAGTAAATAAAAAAAAGCGGCCATTCAGCCGCCTTCTTCGTTTTTGCTGCAGGTTTCTTATTTACTTATCACTCCACATCCTACACGGGTACCTGCCGCACCAGAAGGTTGTGAGGTATAATCATCTACACCATCATGTACAATAACGGCTTTGCCTAACAAGTCTTTATTCTTATCACCGCATCCAATACACCATTCATCTGTGGTGAGATTCACAGTTCCATTACCGTTAGCGTCCACCTCAAAGTTTCCTATATCACCCTTGTGAAACCCATCTGAACTACCCCATTTTCCATGAGGAGCATCGGTTGGATTCCAGTGACCTCCGGCAGATGATCCATCGGCAGCAGAGCAATCGCCGTTTTCATGAATATGAATTGCATGTTTGCCCTCGGCTAAACCTGAAATAATGGCGGTCATAGAAACTTCACCGTCTTCTTCAGTAAAAACTACATTTCCGCTAAGCTTGGAATTGCTTACAGGATTAAGAGTAACCTTAACTTTTTTCACCTCTTCTTTTTCTGTCTCCTTTTCGGTAGTCATTTCTGTACCAGACTGGTCATCAATTTCCTTTTCTTTCTTATCATTTTTACAACTTGTGAAGATCAATCCTGCACAAAGTACAATAGATAAACTAATACGTTTCATAGTGTTTGCGATTGGTTATATTTCATTTAATAGTTCTAAATTAATTCTAATCATGAGCATCACCAAAGATTTAAGGTTAGCTTAACAAAGGCCCTGTTCTAAGCCCTAAGCCCATTTACTTTCTCAATTTAGTGATGATCTGTGCTTTAGAAGAAAGGGTTTTATGTACCGGGCATTTATCGGCAATTTCCATGAGTCTTTTAAGTTGTTTTTCATCCAGGTCGCCTTGTAGTGTGATCTCTCTGTCGAAACTATCGATCCTGGATAGTTCATTTTCGCAATTCTCGCAATCTTCAGCATGCTTTTTTGAGTAATTAACGTGGGTCTCCACATTATCTACTTTCCAGTTTTTTCGGCGGGCATACATCTGTATGGTCATAGATGTACAGGCCGCAAGTCCGGCAGATACCAATTCATATGGATTAGGGCCAAGGTCGCTACCTCCAACTTTTTCTGGTTCATCTGCGATAAGGTGATGTTTACCGGTAATGATTTGGGTGGTATAACCCTCAGCTCCCAGGTTCGCCATGACCTCATGATCTGTTTCCAGTTCAGGAACTTTCACCTCTTTTAAATATTTTTCTGTCCAGGCAGCTATTACGCTTCCTGCGTATTGTGAATCTTTTTTATTACTTAACATATGATCTGCACCATCAAGGGAAATAAAACTCTTTGGATGCCAGGCTGCCTTGTATAATTCCTCGGCATGATCTATAGCTACAATTTCATCCTGTGGGGAATGCAGTATCAATAAGGGAATCCTGATCTTATTCAGGGCTTTGGCATCTTCATTGCTCTTTAGATCTTCAATAAATTGTTTTTTTATCCTAAAACTTCTGCCGCCAATTTTTATACTGGCCGAGCCATCACTTTCAATTTCATCAAGGCTGGATTCAAAGTGCTTTTTGATATGCTTCAAATTAGAGGGAGAGTTGATGGTGACGATCGCTTTGATTGAATCTATTTTCAAAGCAGAAAATAAGGCAGCGGCGCCACCCAGGGAATGACCTATGATCATTGATGGGGCTTTATATTCCTTTTTCAGAAAATTTGCTGCGGCGATCAGGTCCTCTATATTTCCCGAGAAACTACTGTCTTCAAATTCGCCTTCACTATCACCGAGCCCGGTAAAATCGAATCTTAGAACTCCAAATCCTTTGGAAGCAAGGGTTTTACTGATGTTCGTAGGAGCATGAAAATTCTTATTACAGGTGAAACAATGGGCGAAAAGCACAAAATTTTCTGGTTTCTGGCTAGTAGGTAATTCAAGAATCCCCTTTAATAGAGTTGAATCTGAATTTTTGAAACTTACATCAAGCTTTTTCATAAGTTAATCTTTAAGATTTTACTTTAAAATCTTTATAAGAATAAAAAAAGCCGCCTTAACGGCAGCTTTTAAACTAATAAACTATTCTTAAAGTTCTTTGATCTTTATATTTCGAAACCACACCCGGTCATCATGATCCTGAAGGGCAATATGGCCTTTACGATATTTTCCAAAATCTTTCCAGCCCTTAAATTTAGAATTACTTACCATTTGTTTCCACTGCTCACCATGGACAGGGAATTCGGTAACCTTTACTCCGTTTAATGTTACCCATCCTTTGTTATTTCCATGATCTATATGGATAACCTCTTTATTCCATTCTCCTGCGGGTTTGGTCACATCCTCTTCCGGAGGCACCATATCATATAGTGCTCCTGCGGTACGGTTGGCGCCATTCCTGGCATCAGGATGTCTTTGGTTGTCGAGAATCTGGATTTCGGGGCCGGTATAATATGGTTCATCATATTTTTTCATTTCCTGAACACCCCAGAGTATGCCACTATTGCCACCTTCAGAAATCTTCCATTCTAACTGAAGTTCGAAACTTTCGTATTTGTTTTTGGTCATGAGATATTCTTTAAACCTCTGCTCACCCTTAGCAGGAGTAAAAGAGATCACCCCATCTTTTACCGTCCACTGGCTGGAAATCGTATCCTTATTGTAAGCTCTCCAGCCATCAAAGTTCTCACCATTGAACAGAGTTGTCCAGGTATTGGAATTGTTGGTGGTGTCTGTTTCTTCTTTTTCTACTACCTCGGTTCTGTCGGCTGATTCCTGTACATTTTTACAGGCAGTAAATAGCAAAAGTGAACAGCTAATTAAAAGTATTTTATTCATTTTTTTTATTTTAAAATCCCAGGATTCGTTTTAGTTTTTCTTTATCAATATCAGACCCGGCGAAATCGTCGAACCTCTAGTGAGTCGCCTCGATAATATGATCTTTAATAAATGGAGCACCCTCTCGTGCACCCTGTTCAGGTGATTTTATACAGCATTCCCATTCTAATACCGCCCAGACATCACAACCATACTCCGTTAGTTTGGAGAAGATGGTTTTA
>JBFGDP010000275.1:0-3351 GCA_041580575.1 Christiangramia sp. | reverse complement strand
CACATTGGTAACCGTATATGTCCCCCCCTGAATGTCATCTGGTTTCAATTTATTCTGCCTGGCTCGATCGGCCAGATCATTCACCGCCTTGGCCATTCCAACCAGGTTTAACCTGTCTGCATTTTTAATTACAGGTACGATCAAATTGCCGTCGGGTAATGCCGCCGCCATTCCCAGGTTGATATTTTTCTTTTTTATGACTTTCGTAGCATCTTCATTCACCGAAATATTTATCATCGGGAAATCGCGTATAGCCTTAGCCACGGCCTCCATAAAGATTGGAGTAAATGTTAATTTCTCACCTTCCTTCTTCTGAAATTCGTTCTTATATTTATTTCTCCAGTTCCAGATATTGGTAACATCTACCTCTATAAATGATTGTACGTGGGCAGATTTATGAACACTTTCCACCATATGGTGAGCGATCATTTTACCCATACGGCTCATCTCGATGATCTCATCTTCACCACTGGCAACCGGCTGGGGCTGCTTTGGCAATTCTGTTGTTGCCCCGGTAGATTTAGAAGCGCTCCCAGAAGCAGGTTTTTGTTGAGGCTTGTCTCCCCTGTTCTCGACATAGGCAAGAATATCGTTTTTGGTAACCCTGCCTTCTTTTCCTGTTCCTTCTATTGAATCAAGCTCCTCAAGAGAAATGTTCTCTTCCTTGGCAATATTCCTAACTAATGGAGAATAGAATCTTGAAGAATCTGAATAATCCTCGGTCTTATTGCCAGAGGCTGTATCCTTAGCTACTTCAATAGTTTGTTCTACTTCGGCAGCTGCAGATTCCTCTTCTGCAGAAGCATCATCTCCGGTTTCTTCTACCTCGCCTTCGGTTTCTATTATCGCAATTGTCTGACCTACCTTCACCACATCATCTGCCTCAAAAAGCTTTTCAACCAACTTCCCTTCTACTTCACTAGGCACTTCACTATCAACTTTATCTGTAGCTATTTCAAGTACCGGCTCATCCATCTCCACAGTATCTCCTACCTCTTTAAGCCAGCTGGTAATTGTTGCTTCTGCAACGCTTTCACCCATTTTGGGTAATTTTAATTCAAATTTTGCCATATTGTTAAATCAGATGCGATTTTTGTTATATCAGTTGCGAATTTAATCAAAAAAGCACTTGTTAAATACTAAAAAATCAATAAAATTAAGTTTTACTGAATTTTCTATAGTCGGCAAGTCCTTTAAAATTCCTGCTAAAATTACAATTTCAGCTAAGGAAACGAAAAAGTATGGAGGATTTTTACATCAAAAAATTATAGAACTATTACCCCTTCATGGAATTTTCGAATGGAATTCTATTGGTGATACTTCGGCCCAGGGTTACCTCATCGGCATACTCCAGCTCATCGCCAACCGAAATTCCACGGGCTATGGTAGAGGTCTTCACGCCGGTACCCTCCAACTGTTTGAAGATATAAAAATTGGTAGTATCGCCTTCAAGAGTGCTGCTCAGGGCAAAAATAATTTCTTCGACCTTCCCGGCCTGGACTTTTTCCACCAGAGGTTTAATGGTTAATTGAGAAGGGCCTACACCATCCATTGGGCTAATTTTCCCACCAAGCACATGATAGTGCCCGCGGTACTGGCCGGTATTCTCTATTGCCATCACATCCCTGATATCCTCAACCACACAAACTATCTCTGCGACCCGGTTAGGGTTTGCACAAATTTCACATAACTCTGTATCACTTATATTAAAGCAGTTGTGGCAAAGTTTAATATTCTCTCTAAGGTTTTTCAGAGCCAAAGCCAGTTGACCGGTTTGCTCCTTAGGCTGCTTCAATAAATGCAATACCAATCGCAAAGCGGTTCGCTTTCCTATTCCCGGCAATTGAGACATCTCATCTACTGCCTGCTCCAGTAATTTTGAAGAAAAATCCATATGCGAATTTATGATTTTTTCAGCGGATGAAATTACTTAAGGCTTAATTTGTAAATTGCCGCGCAGAACTACTTACTATGCAACCATATCAGGTCTTAATTCTAATAGCCGCATACTTTTCGGTACTCATACTCATTTCATTTTTTACCGGCCGTGGCGGCAGCAACGCAGAATTCTTTAAAGCGAACAAACAAGCCCCCTGGTACCTGGTGGCCTTCGGGATGATTGGAGCTTCCCTGAGCGGTATAACTTTTATTTCGATACCCGGCACCGTAGAAAGTGATTCATTCAGTTATTTCCAGGTGGTTTTGGGCTACACTGTTGGATACGCCGTTATTGGCCAGGTGCTACTACCTCTGTATTACAAAATGAATCTAACCTCCATATACACCTACCTGGAGAGCAGATTTGGGAACGCCTCGTACAAAACCGGCGCTTCATTTTTCTTATTATCCAGGGTCGTAGGGGCCAGTTTCAGACTATTCCTGGTGGCTAATGTGCTGCAATTGATCGTCTTTGACAGCCTGGGTGTCCCCTATTATATTACGGTTTCTTTTACCATACTATTAATTTGGTTATATACTTTTAAAAGTGGAATTAAGACGATCGTCTGGACAGATACCCTCCAGACCTTCTTCATGTTACTGGCACTGGGGATAACCATTTATTTTATTTCAGAAGACCTGGGGCTATCCCTGAATAACCTAATGGGTTACCTGGCTGAAAGTGAACATTCCAAAATCTTCTTTTTTGACGACTGGAAAAGCAAAGATCATTTTGTAAAACAATTTTTCTCGGGTGCCTTTATTGCCATCGTAATGACAGGGCTGGACCAGGATATGATGCAAAAGAACCTCACCTGTCGCAGTTTAAAGGATGCGCAAAAAAACGTTTTCTGGTTCACCATCGTACTGGTCTTTGTAAATTTTCTTTTCTTGACCCTGGGAGTTTTACTTACAGATTACGCCGATATTAACGGAATAACAGAATCTAAGGACGAGCTCTTCCCGGCAATTGCCGCAAGTGGTAACCTGGGAATCGCTGTAGCCATTTTCTTTATACTGGGTTTAATTGCTGCAGCATATTCCAGCGCAGATAGTGCACTCACGGCACTTACCACATCATTCAGTATCGATATTCTCGATATAGAAAAGAAGTACGACGAGAAAAAACAGGTGAGAATTAGAAAACAGATCCATATTGCTATTTCTCTACTACTAATTATAGTGATGTTGATCTTTAAATATGCAATTGCAGATAAAAGTGTGATAAATAAACTATTCCAATTTGCAGGGTATACTTATGGTCCGCTACTTGGCCTATATGCCTTTGGATTATTTACAAAATGGAAGGTAAAAGCTAAACTGGTACCTGTTATCGCGATCGCCGCACCCATTCTATCCTATTTTATAAGTTTAAATAGCCTGGTATGGTTTGGATTCGAATTTGGTTTCTTT
>JBFGDP010000274.1:0-3356 GCA_041580575.1 Christiangramia sp. | reverse complement strand
TTTTAAATAAATGAAATCCCTATTAACTACAAAATGGCTTTTTTTAGTCCTTGGTCTGTTTCTAAGTCTAGGTTCCTGTGTTTCCAGAAAGAACATTGCCTATTTTCAAGGTCTCGAAAAAGTTCAATCAAGAAATACCGATAACAATATAAGAATCAAGCCAGATGATGTATTAACCATCATGGTCTCTGCCCCCGAGCAATCTGCAGCACTTCCTTTTAATCTTACGAAATCTATAGCCTCCATTGAAGGTGGTGTTGCTATGGCCAATGTTGAATTGCAGACCTATTTGGTTTCAAATCAAGGGACCATCAGGTTTCCTGTGATAGGGTTTATAGAAGTGCAGGGTCTCACCAATCTTGAACTTGCAGCCAAGCTGGAAGAGGAGATCACCCGGTATGTGAAGGATCCTCTGGTGAATGTACGAAACATGAATTTCCAGATTAGTGTGTTAGGAGAAGTGGCAAATCCCGGCACCTTTGTGATAGATCCGGATCAGGACCATCTCAGCCTTCCTAAGGCATTAGGCCTTGCCGGAGATTTGCTTCTTACAGGTAAAAGAAAAGAGATCCTTGTTATGCGGGAAGAAAACGGGGTTACCACGCATGCATATTTGGATCTTACAGACCCCACTACCTTGGATTCTCCTTATTATAACCTTAGGCAAAATGATGTGGTGTATGTGGAGCCAATAGGCCCCAAAATACAATCTGCAAGTTATTTAGTCACCGCAGCAAGCTATCTTTCGGTGGTTTCTGTGATCACCTCCCTAATTTTAATTTTTACCCGATAAGTATGTCCCAGTCAAAACCAAACTCATCCCCGGCTCCAGCAAGTGAAATAAATATAAGAGAAGAACTTGAGAAATACCTTAGGTATTGGCCCTGGTTTCTGCTTTGTGCTGCAATCGCATTGGGATATGCCTATTTTACGCTAAGAAAAACAACTCCGGTTTATGCCACCACGGCAACACTGATAATCAAAGATGGAAAGAATAGCCAAAGTTCTGAAATGGCTGCCTTTTCTGAATTAGGATTAATGGGAGGAATGAACAGTAACAGTATAGAAAATGAAATAGGGATCATGCGCTCGCGCAGGCTGATGGCCACTGTAGTAAAGGCTTTGAATATTAATGTTCAGTATTTTCAAGAACAGAAATTTAGAAATCCCGAGCTTTACACTAAAACTCCAATTTTCGCTAGGCTAATGTCGATTGATGAGATAAAGCTTCAGGAATCCCCTGGTAATGAATTCCGTGTTAATTATAGTAATGGTGAAAATATTAACATTACACGAATCGCTGATGAAAAAGTTTTTAAAGGAAATTTGGGACATCCGATCGATCTTGAATTTTCACAGGTCATTTTCGAAAAAAATCCGCTTACATCTCAAGTAGACCTGAATGGTAGTGAAGCTATTCTCGTGAAATTTAGCCCTGTTGAAACTATTGCCGGTGCTTACAGGAAGGAACTCAGCGTTATGATAAAGGAAAAGAATTCCAGTCTAATTGAGCTAGGTTTGAATGATCCGGTTAGAAGTAAAGCAGAAGATATATTGGATCAACTGGTTTTGGAGTATAACAGGGAAGCAATCGAAGATAAAAACTTGGTAGCGATTAATACCGCCAAATTTATCGATGAACGCTTGATGATCATTAATGGTGAATTGGATTCGGTGGAAACAGGAAAAGTAGAATTTAAGGAAGAAAATCAATTAACCGATATTCAGGGAGAGTCCCAATTATTCATGTCTACCGCCAGCGAATTTAAGGGTCGCCAACAGGAGATAGGAACTCAAATAGAACTTGCAGAAGCGATGATTTCTTATTTGAAGTCTAGTTCCTCGGGGGAGCTCTTGCCTGCAAACCTTGGTATTGAAGAATCTGCAGTAAATCAAGGAATCAATAATTATAATGAACTTGTCCTAGAACGAAATAAGGTTCTTAGCGGATCAACAGAAATAAACCCCGTGGTGGTTAAACTTAACCGTCAAATAGATGAAATAAGGGGGAACATTCTTTTGAGCCTTAATCGAATGAAGTCCAATCTACAGATTGCTGAAGTAAATCTCAACTCACAAGCAGCCTCTATTCGCTCACAGATATCGTCGGTTCCTTCAAAGGAAAAACAATTCAGGGGTATTGAACGTCAACAGCAAATTAAGGAAACTCTTTTTCTATTCCTTTTACAGAAGCGGGAAGAGAATTCTTTATCTCTGGCTGTTACTGCTCCCAAAGCCAAGATTGTAGACACTGCGTTTAGTTCCAGACTTCCCATTTCACCTATCC
Organism: Christiangramia sp.; assembly: GCA_041580575.1. Taxonomy (GTDB): domain Bacteria; phylum Bacteroidota; class Bacteroidia; order Flavobacteriales; family Flavobacteriaceae; genus Christiangramia. The sequence goes on along the minus strand of JBFGDP010000274.1, from coordinate 1,069 downwards.
CAAGAAATCTTTACTTAACAGCGCTACTTATTGGTCTGGGGCTACCATTTGCTTTTATCTACCTAAAGAATTTGTTGAACAACAAAATAAATAGTAGGGAAGATGTGGAAAGTAAAATGCTTGATATTCCTGTGGTTGGGGAGATCCCGAGAATTAAAAAAGGAGAGAAAGATATCATAGAATATAATGACAGATCTGTGCTTGCCGAATCTTTTAGGATCTTACATACCAATCTGCAATACTTAATGGTGAATGCAGGCAATAAAGCGGGAGCAAATATATTGTTTGTTACCTCCTCAGTAAAAGGAGAAGGGAAAACATTTACTGCCTTCAATCTCGCATTGACATTAGCTAATTCCGGAAAAAGGGTATTGATTATGGGGGCCGATCTTAGGAATCCACAATTACAACGATATGAGGTTGATACGAGAGATTTTAAAGGGATTAGTGATTTTTTAGTAAATAGTGATTTAGAGCTAAAGCCACTTATAACAACTTCAGGACTGCATAAGGGTCTATCTCTTTTGTCTACCGGAAGTATTCCTCCAAATCCTTCGGAATTATGGAGAAGTTCCCGTGCAGAACTGTTGTTTGAAAGCTTAAAAAAAGATTACGATTATATCGTGGTAGATACAGCGCCGGTGATGTTGGTAACAGATACTTTTCTGATAAGTAAATACGCAGATCTCACCTTGTATGTAACCAGAGCTGGTTATACCGAGAAGAAATTATTGAATTTCGCCTTGGATGCGAAGAAAGACGGGAAATTGCATGATGTTAGTTTTGTATTGAACGATGTAAAACTTGCTAACTTTGGTTATGGGAATAAATATGGGTACTCTTACGGTGTTGAACAGCAAGGCTTCTGGGAGAAGCTGAAAGCTGCGTTTTAGAGCTTAAGAAATGCGTCACCTTGCCCTGAAGTGTCGGGATATTTTTGGAAAACGTCACCCTGCCCCGAAGTATCGGGATTTTTCAGGGTCTAAGTTAGTGCTTAAACGAAGATGTTTACTGTCAAACTGCCCCGATGCTTCGGGGAATGTGACAATCTGGGAACAATGAACTAAAT
>JBFGDP010000273.1:0-3359 GCA_041580575.1 Christiangramia sp. | reverse complement strand
TCCTTTCGCCATGTACAAGGAATACTTCCTCAGGTATATTTTTAATATTCCTGCACCAGTCAATAAGTTCTGCCTGGTCAGCGTGAGCCGAGAGGCTTTCGAGGCGGGTGATTTTAGCCTTTACCGGGTAGTATTTACCATGAATCTTAATTTCATGAACTCCTTCTTCCAGTTGTCTGCCTCGAGTTCCTTCCGCCTGGAATCCCGTTAGCAAGACCTGAGTATTTGAATGATCTAGAAATTGCTTCAAATAGGTTAAAATACGACCGCCGGTGACCATACCACTACCTGCAATAACTATCCTGGGTCTTTGGTCGTCTATGATCTCCCAGGTCCTTTTATAGCTTGCAACCATTTCGAACCTGTTAAACATGGCCATGAGTTCCCGCGACGGAATTTTGTGATAATCCGGGAACCTACTGAATAAATTTGTGGCGTTAATTCCCATGGGACTATCGATAAAAACCGGGATTTCCGGGACCTTATTCTGTTCGAATAACTTCCACAATAGGAAACACAATAGTTGTAATCTTTCTACAGCGAAAGAGGCGATTAGCAAAATACCATGTTCCCTGATGATGGTTTGAATCAGATTTCCTAGGATTTTATCTACTTCTTCCTGGGGATGCAACCTGTCTCCGTAAGTACTTTCCAAAAATAAATAATCTGCCCACCGTGGTTTTTCGGGGGCTTCAAGCAGGATATCATGATTTCTGCCAATATCGCCGGAAAATACAAAAACCTTTTCCTTTATATTAAGTTCCACAGAGCAGGCCCCAAGTATATGTCCAGCGGCGAAAAGCCTGAATTTAAACTCTGCACTCAGCAAGATCCATTCTCCAGGCAGGACCGGTTTAAATAATTTCAAGGTTTCTTCTACTTCCCGGGAGCTATATAAAGGCATTGCCGGTGAATGCCTGGTATATTGTTCTTTATTGGCCTTTTCAGCCTCTTCTTCCTGGATCTTTGCGGTATCCCTCAATATTATTTCAGCTATGTCTAGACTCGGTGCAGTACCCATGATCACACCCCTGAAACCTTGCTGTAATAGTCTTGGAAGATATCCCACATGATCCAGGTGGCCGTGGGTAATAATAATATATTCTATTTTAGAAACATCTACTGAAAGGTCTTTCCAGTTTAGTTCTCTTAACTCCTTCAACCCCTGGAAAAGGCCACAGTCAATCAATATCTTAATATCCTGATGCTCCAGGTAATATTTAGAGCCGGTAACTGTTCCTGCAGCGCCGAGAAACTTTATTTTTAGCTTAGTATTCATGCCGTTCTTCAAGATTACAAAGCACTATTAATTCATTTAAAATCCTCTTTTTTCGATTCTCTGAAATTCCAAGATGATCCAGGAGAAATTGTTGATCTATAATCTCACTGGCCATTATTAAACCTTTATCCAGCAGGAAATGTTTTTCTGTTGATGATAATAGGGTAGAGCTGGTAACAGGATAAGCACAGGTTCTATCAATCTGTTCCTTTAAACTTTTTTCTTCAGGATAATTCCAACTCATTAGTTTTAGATGTTTGCATTTGCCATATTTTATGGCATCACCGGTAAACCGGGTATTGGTAATAAGCCAACCATCACCATATGTTTTCCCAGGGTCATAAGAATAAATATCACTAAACCTGGCATATATATACAAGGGTATTTTTATATCACAATTGCGATCTTCTTCGCTATGGAATTTACATTCGACCAAATGTTCTAATTCTGACCTTTTAGCCAGAATATCTATCTCATGATTTATACATTTACCCGGTAATGTCATATTCAGTTGTGTTTGGTATCCTTGTAAACCAAGCAATCTGGCGACAAATTTTTCAAACGGGAACCCGGAGGGCCCTAATTCGTAGATCGCTTTCTTTAAGGCGTAACGGGAGGCATAAGCTCCCTGGTAATCCCTGAGCATGGCAATAGCCCGGTTATAAACCTCTTTAGTAGTAATACCCTGATACAGCTCATCTTTTATACGGCTAGTGATGGCATTTACCATGGTGCTGGTTGCGCCGCTTTTATGTAATGATTTTTTTAATTTAGATAGCGAAAACTTTACATTTTCCCCAGTACTTTTAATGATATGGGGATTGCTATTATTCATCATTTCTGGATTATTGAGATCTAATTTACAGGCGAGGCAGGTTGATTAAATAATCTTTTAACCTGGGGTTTACTAAGTTCCAGGATGGTGAAAATTCCCAAAATAATTCCTAATATACCCGTAAGGCAATTAATAATAGCCATTACAAAAATGAAATTATAATGTTTTTTTTCTCCAAGATATTTTGCAGTTAACAGCGTTAAAATCCCAATTGCAAGTAGAAACAGGAAAATAGCACAACCGGTGGTGATCATAATAATTCCACTAATGTTAGATTCATGCTCAGAAATTCCATGGTCCTGCATAAGATACCATCCACAAACCAGAAATATGAGAGGTAAAAAACTAAAAAGGAGTATGATAATTCCTTTAATTATATAAAGAATTTTAAAAATACCCAGGTTATGATCTTCTGCATTCATGAGCTATAGTTAAATCAGGCATGTGGATTTTCATCAAAACTTACCATCCAGTTAATGCCAAATTGATCTCTCAACATTCCAAAATAAGATCCCCAGAAAGTTTTATCCATAGGCATCATCACCTGTCCATCCCGGGACAGAGCTTTAAATATCCTGTTGGCTTCATCCTTACTACCGGCATTTACTGAGATTGAAAAATTATTACCCTGCTTGAAACCCTTTGCCCACTCTCCACCGGTATCGCTTCCCATGAGCACAGTTTCCTCACTAATGGGAAGAGAAACATGCATGATCTTATCTTTATCCTCCTCAGCAACCGGAGGCATTCCTTCCTGAGGCGGCATTTCTGCAAATGTGCTGACCTGCGGAAAATCACCTCCGAAGACAGATTTATAGAAATCGAAGGCCTCTTTACAATTTCCGTTGAAAGTGAGATAAACATTTATAGTGGTTTTCATAATGAATAAGTTAAGGTTCTTGTTTTAAAAATTCAGCATGTAGACTTATATTCAGGAGATTTTGAAGGGGTAGACTTAATATACGTCTATTAAATTTAATCATTAATTTTCAGATTTTAGGTTCAAAGAACAATAGGATAATTTTTTATTAGCAGCTTAAAAATTATTTCCGGTTCAGGAAGTGAATTATTAAAAACCTCTAAATCATTTAATTATGGTTATTTTAATATCTTTATAAGAATGTAACTTAAAACAGAATATTATGAGACGTATACTATTTATGATTTTGATAGTGCTGATAACCGGTTCGAGTTATGGGCAGGGAGAAACCTTTCTCATCTTTGAATTTATGAAAGTTGATAACT
>JBFGDP010000272.1:0-3367 GCA_041580575.1 Christiangramia sp. | reverse complement strand
GAAACTCGCCCCCATATTTTGAGCAGATCTCCAAAGCACTCCTAAATTCTCGGGAGTCTTACCGTTTTGAATCCCTATACCAAAAAATCCCTGCTGTAGATTATCTGTCACCATGCTACAAAAGTAGCATTCCGCAGCATATTTCACCTACCTGAATTTTTCAAAAAATTGCCAGTCATCGGTTTTCAGCTGAAATTTATCGAATACATGACTGTAATTCATATACTTATGATATTTTAGAAATACTAACAACCAAAACCTTAACGAGATGAAAAACCACCTATTAAAATTCCATAGGATTAATTTCCTACTTACCGGGCTCTTGTTAATTTGCTTATTTACCATCACTTCCTGTGAGGATAAAGATTACAAGGAAGTTCCAGATGAAAAAGCAATGACCTTACAGGACAGCATCCAACACGGGAAATACCTGGTAAAAATTATTGGATGTCACGATTGTCATTCTCCAAAAAAAATGACCGAAAGGGGCCCGCAGGAAATTCCAGAACTGGCCTTATCAGGTTTCCGGGCCGGCGACAGTTTGCCACCGGTAAATACAGAAGCCATGCAAAGCGGGTGGATGTTAATGAATGGACAACTAACCGCATTCGCAGGTCCCTGGGGAATCTCCTATTCGGCTAATTTAACTTCAGATGATACAGGAATAGGCACCTGGACCATGGAACGATGGAAAACTGCCATGCGGGAAGGAAAGTTAAAAGGTGATAAAAATGGCCGAATGATCCTACCTCCAATGCCCTGGGAAAATTTTGCCAAACTTACAGATGAAGATCTGGAATCTATTTTCAAATACTTAAAAAGTACGAAACCCGTGAACAATCCTGTTCCGGCGCCGGTTCCACCTAACAAATTAGACAGCCTTAAAACGGTCTGAAATTAAGCCTGAAGGCTCCTAAAATATATTCAGGCTCCACCTTCAGGCTTTTTCTATTTCACCGTAAATGTTTTCAGCATACCCTTGCTTTTCGGATCGGGTACTTCAGAGATCAGCACATAGTTTCCTGGTCGTAACTCGGCTTTGAAATATCCAACACCTCCTTCTTTCATTTCCTGAACCCCACCCAGGAATCTAAAGCCTTCCGGAGACGGAGTTTGCAGTCCATCTGGATCTGCCCAGTTCATCCATTTATTTAATTTAGCCATATCTGCACCCTCGTCTGCTCGAACCAGGTGCACGTCATGCATCACAAAGTTCTCATGCACCTTTTGCTCTCCATAATTTACTTTGAATACCTTTTCTCCCGAAGAGAACCTTTCATTAAAAGTAATTCCCTCATTAGCAGAAATATTAATATTATAATCCTCTTTAATTTCCGCCCCCGTACTATCGGCAGGAGCTATGTTTATTTGCTTTGCCATACCCTGCACATTATGGAAAACGCCGTTAGGCATTTTCACATAACATTCGATCACATAAGTTCCGGGTTCCAGGTAAATGGTTGATTCGGCGGTACTTTTTGCTGAAATAAGGCCAACACCGCCTGTAAATTCAACCTCCTGAAACCATTCCGGAAGTTGAGAAAAGGCTTCATTGGCTTCCTCGAATTTTCCTTCATTAATTAGATCCATCCCTTTTTGAAAAGGAGGAGCGATATCTTTAAGACCATCATCGATAGTCTTCCCTTCCGGGTATTTATCAAAGAGTATAAAGTGAGTTTCATTAGAATTGTTTTTATACCTCAGGTTCTTCCAGCCGGATTTCCATTGGTCCTTCGTTTTAAATTCCATGGCATTGGTAACAATGGTTATCACCTCTGAAGATTCATTTACCTCTACTTTTTCCATCTTGGTGGTTTGTACAGATTCATCATCTTCTTCTTTCTTTTTGTCCTGGCAGGCTATCAATAAAAAAGCTGCAAGCATGAGCGTCATTACTGATTTTGATCTAATGGATATCATAACTTTAAAATTTTAGTTGGTTATAATTAATCTGCAGGGTAATCTTTAAAATTCTAATTTTTTAATGACAATAGCAAAGTTTTCAACCTGACATTCAAATTGTTACCACATAAAACTTAATTAATTGTCAAAAAATCAAACAAGTTTATAAATAAGAACGAATTTCGATATCAGTTTATTAAATTTAAGATTCCTGTAATTCAAAAGTCTTAAAATCAAGTACCCTATGCTGGAAAAAAGCCGAATAGTAATAGAAAATATTACTCCTATTATCAACTGTGGTGAGTACGCAGTGAAAAGAGTTGTTGATGAGATCGTTGAAGTGCATGCAGATATTTTTGGAGATGGTCACGATATAATTCAGGCTTCAGTTTATTACAAACATGAAAAGCAAAAAAGTTGGAATGAATCCAGAATGCACCCCACAGTGAATGATAGCTGGAAGGCTTATTTTTCAGTAGATACACAGGGAGCATATGAATATTATCTCCAGGGATGGGAAGATCATGGTCTCAACTGGCGCCATGGCATTATAAAAAAGATAGAGGACGGCCAGCAGGTGCCTTCAGAGTTACTGGAAGGAGCTGAATTATTAAAACCCTTATTAAAAAAATGCACTAAACCTGAAGCTGCCCTGGTAAAGCGGACAATCACTGCTTTTAAAGATCCAGACAAATACGAAGAGTCCATAGAGATCTGCCTGGATAACGAGCTTGAAAAGATCTTTCTGGAATATCCAATTAAGGCAGTTCCGTATGAATCTAAAAAGTTACCGCTGTATGTAGACCGCCAGAAAGCAAGATTCCGTACATGGTATGAATTTTTTCCCCGTGCTGCCTCTCCGGAGGAAAACAAACATGGTACTTTTAAGGATTGTGAGGCAATCCTGCCCAGAATTCAGGAAATGGGATTTGATGTGCTCTACTTCCCGCCGGTACATCCCATAGGTGAAGAGAACCGAAAAGGAAAGAACAATGCCACCAACGCTACGGCAGATGATGTAGGTTCCCCGTGGGGCATAGGATCCTCTAAGGGAGGTCACCGCGATCTTCATCCCGAACTTGGTTCTTTAAAAGAATTTAAGTCTTTAGTTAAGAAAGCAAAAGACCTGGGTATAGAGATCGCTATGGATTTTGCCTTACAGGCAGCACCAGATCACCCCTATGTGAAACAACATCCCAAATGGTTCAAATGGCGCCCGGATGGGAGCATCCAATACGCCGAAAACCCTCCTAAAAAATACCAGGATATCCTGCCCATTTATTTTGAATCTGAGGAATGGAAGAAAATGTGGGAAGAATTCAGGGATATTGTATTGTATTGGATCGAAGAAGCCGGGATTAACATTTTTAGGGTAGATAATCCTCATACCAAACCCTTTTATTTCTGGGGCTGGCTAATTTCTGAAGTCCGGAAAAAACACCCGGACACTTTATTTCTCTCAGAG
>JBFGDP010000271.1:0-3390 GCA_041580575.1 Christiangramia sp. | reverse complement strand
TATGCTGCGGAATGCTACTTTTGTAGCATGGTGACAGATAATCTACAGCAGGGATTTTTTGGTATAGGGATTCAAAACGGTAAGACTCCCGAGAATTTAGGAGTGCTTTGGAGATCTGCTCAAAATATGGGGGCGAGTTTCATATTTACTATCGGGAACCGGTATTCCAAACAGGCTTGTGATACACATAAAGCTGTTGGAGCAATGCCTTATTTTCATTATAAAACTTTCGAAGATTTCTATGCTCACTTACCAAAAGGAGCTATGTTGGTTGGGGTGGAGCTTACCGATGATGCTACACCACTGGAAGAATTCAAACATCCCCGGCGCTGTGTTTACCTGCTTGGAGCCGAAGATCATGGCTTGTCTAATGCGGCCATAGAAAAAGCACATTACCTGGTAAAATTTAAATCTACCTTAAGCTTAAATGTTTCTGTTGCCGGAAGTATTGTGATGTATGACCGCGGTTTGAAAACTGAATTTTCTACTTAGCAGGTCTTAACTATGTGACGCCTTTTCTTTCGAGAAGAGATTTTTTTCCTTGATCATTTTTGCGGTTAGCCCCGGTACCATATTTTCCCATTCCGGATTTCCTTCAAGGATCATCTCATAAACCTTCCTTGGATGAATATCCAGGTATTCTTCTTCATAGTCTTCTATGTCTATTACCTTACCATTATCTATAAAGAACTTATAAAGCTCTTTCATTCGGGGGTGTACCTTTAGATTTTTACTGGTGATGATCTTACCGGTCTTTTCGTCCCGCATAGGGTACAAATATACCTTGAGGCTTTTAAAAAATAGTTTACCGAAAGCTTCGAGGATGCCTCCACTTAGATGGCGATAGTACCGCTCATTAAAGATATCGATGAGGTTATCTACCCCCATAACAAGGCCTAGTTCTTTTTTAGTATGCTGGGCAAAATATTCCACCACTTTATAATATTCCTGGAAGTTTGAGATCATAACCGTTTGGCCGGAGGCACATAGCAGGTCTGCCCGGTCCAGGAAATCTTTCTCATTGATCTCGTTCTTCCCTTCAGATTTCAGGTTATTAAGGGTCATTTCAAAAATGATCACTGTCTTATCCGGGTCTACCTCTTCCTGGCTCATAAATAGTTTCCGGGAACTCATATACATATTTAGGTTGAGGTTGGTCACGGGTCGAAAACTACCTCTTAGGGTAAGAATGTTCTTTTTATAAAGCACATTTGCCGGGAGAATATTATTACCCTCGGGAGAGAACATTACTGCCTCGGTAATTCCTTCTTTTACAAGCTCCAGGCTCATCAACCTGTTATCTACATTTTCAAAAACGGGACCTTTGAAATTTATAGAATCGATCTCGATCTTATCCTTGCTTAAATGGTCATATAATTTTTGAATAAGCACTTTAGGGTCTTCACTTTGGTAGAATGCCGCGTAAATTAAATTTACGCCCATAATTCCCAAACTTATTTGTTGTTGTGAAGCATTGTTTTCATGAAATTGAACATGCAGGATGATCTCGCTATACTCCTGCTTAGGTTCTTTCTGAAATTTTATGCCCAGCCAGCCGTGACCTTTGTATTTCTTAGCCCAGTCTATAGTAGCCACCGTGTTGGCGTAGCTAAAGAAAAGTTTATTCGGGTATTTCTTGCGGGAAAGCCTTTGTTCGATAAGTTCTGCTTCATAATCTATCATGCGTTTAAGACGACGCACAGTGACATACCGGTTTTGAGGATCCAGACCATAGATAGCATCACTAAAATCTTTATCATAAGCGCTCAAGGTCTTGGCAATGGTGCCTTTAGGGTTACCAGCCCTAAAGAAATGACGAACCGTTTCCTGTCCTGCGCCAATTTCTGCAAAGGTTCCGTATATATTCTCATTTAGATTTAGCCTCGTGCATTTGTTCTGAATGGATAGAATATTTTCAAATTCATCATCACTTAAGGCACTCATAGATCAATGGTTTTTATTGGTAACTGAAAGTTAGGAATATTATAGGTGCCCCCTATACATTTTAAGTAATGTTTAAAAGAATTTGTACCGATTCCGGGTTGCTTAACTTTTAGGAATCTTCTGGAAGTAGCAGATGGGAATATCCTGAAATAGTGAGCCAGATCAAACATGCTAGAGCTGAGTTTGAATATTATGAAATCACAAATTATCTGCCTGGAGTGAATTATTTTCAGCCAGGAAAGTTAAAGATCCCGATCAAGTTTTTGTCAAATACGAGATCGGGATATAGAATATAGGTGCTAGATCCTGTCTGTGGCTACCTTGTAAGTAGGGTCCTCAAGAATATTTACTTCTATAAGGGCATCAGCATTTTTTAGTAGTCTTCGGCAGTCATCACTTAAATGTCTTAAATGCACCTTCTTACCAACCTTACTATAACGCTGAGTCACGTTGTTTAAAGCTTCAATGGCAGACATGTCGGCCACCCGGCTATCCTGAAAATCGATAATGATCTCATCCGGATCGTTTACAACATCAAATTTTTCAGCGAAGTTAGTGGTAGAGGCAAAGAATAATGGACCATAGATCTCGTAATGCTTAACGCCATTCTCATCAATAAATTTCCTGGCCCTGATTCTCTTGGCGCTTTCCCAGGCGAAGAACAAGGCAGAAAGTATTACTCCAACCAGAACTGCCAATGCCAGGTTGTGCAATAGAACCGTTATCAAAGCAACGGTAATTACCAGGAAAATATCTTTTTTGGGTACCTTATTGAAGATCTTTAAACTTGCCCATTCAAAAGTGCCAATTGCTACCATGATCATTACTCCTACAAGTGCAGCCATTGGTACCTGCTCAATGATAGGAGCTCCAAATAACACTATAACCAGGATAGTAAAAGCTGCTATTATTCCAGATAATCGGGCTCTGGAACCTGCAGATAGGTTTACCAGGGTTTGAGCAATCATTGGGCATCCACCCATCCCGAAGAAAAATCCATTAAGCACATTAGCACTTCCCTGTGCAATACATTCCCTGTTACCACTTCCCTTGGTCTCGGTAATTTCATCTACCAGGTTCAAGGTAAGTAAACCTTCAGTTAAACCAACAGCAGCCATGATCATAGAGTAAGGCGCAATAATTTCCAGTGTTTTCCAGCTTAGATCGATCTGCGGAATATGAAAGGGTGGGAATCCGCCACTAACCGAAGCAATGTCTTCTACAGTTTTAGTATCAATCCCCAGGAAATAAACCAGTATAAAAACCACTATAATTGCCACTAGTGATGAAGGAACTGCTTTAGTGAGTTTGGGAAGCAGTACCACAATGGCAATAGTTAAAGCTACTAAACCGGCCATGATATATAACGAAGTTCCGGTTAACCATACAATTTCACCGTTTACGACCGTTTTAAACTGATCTAATTGAGACATGAAAATAATTATG
>JBFGDP010000270.1:0-3396 GCA_041580575.1 Christiangramia sp. | reverse complement strand
TGATCCAGGGTAATAGGAAGGGTGGTTTCATGTCCTGCCATTACGTTACTGGCCGAATCGCCAACAAGGATCACATCTATTCCCGCACCATCGACAATTTGAGCCATGGTAAAATCATATGCAGTTAGCATACTGATCTTTTCTCCGTTAGATTTCATGTCTACTAGAGACTTAGTGGTGATACGTTTGTATTCCTTTTTGGCAACTGACATTTGGTCGATTTTAAATTTGAGTAAAAGTAGTAAATTCGGGAGCCACAGTCAAAACTACTTTTAGCATGAAAAGAATTATTATTGCCCTTATTTTCCTTGTAAATATTCCCCTTTCTGCCCAGATAGATAAGGATGAGTCCACTCCTGAAGAAACGGTAGAAAAATTCTTTGCAGCATTTCATGCGCAGGACACCGTAAAACTCAAAAATTTTGCTGTTGAAGGAACTAAATTACAATCGGTTTCCAAAGACGAAGAAGAGAATACTAAATTAAGTACTGATGATTATTCCAAATTTTTAAAAAGTATCGCCTCGATTCCTGCAGAAGCCTCTTTTAAAGAAAAAATCCACGAGTATAGAGTTGAAGAAAATGGATTGCTGGCTACTGTTATCACGCCTTATTCATTTTATTATAATGGAAAGCTGAGTCATTGCGGTGTAAACAGTTTTCAGCTGGTTAAATTCAATGATGAATGGAAGGTCGTTTACCTTATAGACACTAGAATTAAGGAATGCGAATAAGCATTAAGTAGGCAGGTAATAAATTTGGGAGTAAGGTTATTTGAGGCATTTTATAAACCGTAGTGATCAGGTAAAAGGAAGAAGTACGATTAGTACCATGGAGTTGTTCATGCTATGCATCAGGACCGGCCATATTAAACCTTTATTTTCAATTTTCACTTTTCCGAAAAAGAAGCCGGCAATGACCCGGGGAAGGATCAGGAATAACAGCATCAGGTCCAATTGAAAAGTCTCTACATAATTATAGATATGAGCTATCCCGAAAATTAATGCTCCGGCAAACCAGATGATCAGATAGTATTTGTGCAGCCAGTAACAAATTTTTTTAAAAAACCAGGTGGGTACGAGTTCTCCCAAAGCGTAATAGCAAAAGATAAGACTGCCAAAGAGCAAAGTGTATTTCAAAGCCCAGTGTGCATTTTCCGGAATGATCGCAATTCCTAAAAGATAAAGCAGGGCGCAGGTAAAGATCTTAATGCCCGTGGCATTGGGTTTCAAAATGCTTCTAAAGATGCATTCTTCGATAACAGGTGCTACGATCGCTGCAAGGAATACAAATTTCAAGGGATCTTTTTCGAGTATCTTCAATAGCTCAAGCTGTTCGTATTTCTGAAAATTCAGGTCAAAAACAAAAACATCAAGAATCCGGATAATAAAGAAAAAGAGAAAATAACACAGAAGCATTAAAGCAAAATTCCTTACCAGGTTTTTCACTTTAGCTTTTAAATTGTTCTCTGCAAGTAAATTCAAATTCCTTTAAAATTATTAGCAATCACTTAAGCTTACTTTGACTGCCAGCCCTCCTTCTGAGGTTTCCTTATATTTTTTATTCATATCCTTGGCTGTTTCCCACATGGTCTCGATTACCTTATCCAGGGGTACTTTGGCTTTGCTGGCATCACTTTCCATAGCGATCTCAGCCGCATTTATGGCCTTTATCGCTCCCATGGCGTTTCTTTCTATACATGGTACCTGGACCAATCCTCCAATAGGATCGCAGGTAAGTCCCAGGTGATGCTCCATGGCAATTTCGCTGGCCATAAGTACCTGTTCCGGAGTTCCTCCCATTAATTCGGTTAATCCTCCGGCAGCCATTGCTGAAGAAACCCCGATCTCTGCCTGGCAACCACCCATAGCTGCCGAAATAGTAGCGCCTTTTTTAAAGAGACTTCCAATTTCTCCCGCTACCAGCATAAATTTTTTAATATCCTCATAGGTGGCATCGTGATTCTCAATACACATATAATACATCAACACCGCGGGAACAGTGCCGGCACTTCCATTGGTAGGGGCAGTAACTACTCTTCCTAATGACGCATTCACCTCATTTACACTTAAAGCAAAACAGGTAACCCATTTTAAAATCTGACGGAATTTCACCTCAGTTTGCCTAATGGCAGGGATCCAATCCTTGGTATTGGTATATTTGGTTTCTCCAATTAAGCGCTGATGCATCTCAAAAGCTCGCCTTTTCACATTAAGCCCACCGGGTAAAGTCCCTTCGGTATGGCAGCCTATATACATAGATTCCAGCATCACGTTCCAGATCTGCTTAAAATTGGCATCTATTTCGTCATCACTTCTTAAAGACCGCTCATTTTCGAGAACTATTTCTGAAATTGGCTTGTTCTCCTGTTTACAATAAAGCAAAAGTTCTGTCGCCTTTTCCACCGGAAAAGGAAACTGCTGAAAGTTCTTCATTTTCCTGCTGGCATTTTTGCGCTCTTTTTTGACGACAAAACCTCCACCAATAGAATAAAAGGAGGAAGATGTTTTCTTTCCATTAAACAGGCAGGCTCTAAAGGTCATCCCGTTTGGATGAAATTCTAGAAATTTCCGGTTAAATTTAATATTCTCTAAAATATTGAAATCGATGAGTCTTTCCCCATTCAACAGTAACTTACCGGTTTCCCTGATTTTACCTATTTCAGATTCAATAATAGAAATGTCCATGGTCACAGGATCATGCCCCAGCAAACCCAGCAAAGTTGCAATATCTGTAGCGTGCCCCTTCCCGGTTAAGCTCAAAGAGCCATAAAGATCTATATGGATCTTGTCAACCTCCTCAAACCTGTCTTTCTTTTTTAATTCGGAAATCCATCGCTGAGCGGCCCTCCATGGACCCAGAGTATGTGAACTGGACGGTCCAACACCAACCTTTAACATGTCAAAAACGCTAATGCATTCTATTTTTCGCATTTAGAAAGAAAATTTGGAAACAAAAATAACGAATGTTTAATCCTATGCATTAAAAATTGCGAAAATTATATCGTTGTAGTAAATCGTTTAAAAAGCGGCCTGTGACAAGGATTGGTTCAAAATGTGACAGTCTGTCAGAAGATTTGCGCTGGCATAATGATTGACTTCTAGTGACTGTAAAATTGATAATCTAACGTAAAAACAAGTTATATAGTTATGAGTAAAGTAATTGGAATTGACTTGGGTACAACCAACTCCTGCGTAGCCGTAATGGAAGGTAGTGAGCCAACAGTTATACCTAATGCCGAAGGAAAAAGAACTACACCTTCTGTGATCGCATTTGTAGAAGGTGGCGAGATAAAAGTTGGAGATCCTGCAAAACGTCAGGCTGTAACAAACCCAACTAAGACTATTTCTTCTATCAAAAGATTTATGGGGAATAAGTATTCTGAATCTTCTAAGGA
>JBFGDP010000269.1:0-3410 GCA_041580575.1 Christiangramia sp. | reverse complement strand
ATATAGTCTCTAATGCCCCTGCGAAGGTGAATGCTTTTATAAGTACGATCATTGAAATCGCCAAGCATTATAACTTCAGCAGGGAAAGTTTTTTCCTGGCTTCAGTGCGATCCTTTCAGGAAGCGAACAATAATTATTTTGATGACCTGGAACAGCAGGTGATCAAGTTTGCCAAAGCTTACCAGGTAGACCTAACCAAATCACCAACTTCAAAAGAACTGGAGGAGATTCTGATCGAGGAATATGGCTATAAGATCAATGATAATGAACTGGCTAAATATGAAGATCTGGAAAGCCTGAGGTCTGTTTTTATTTCTAAAACCAATACCTTATTGCTGGCTGATGGAATTGATGAAGCCCAGCGAACTTTTATTTACGCCAAGGAGATCGCCTATAATTTCCTGGAAATTTCAGATAGACTGCATTCTTTTCCATGGATCAAATTTGAAAGATTTGACCAGGTGTTGAATAATTTTTATGCTTCCTATTTTGCAGGAGCCCTGGTCATCCCTAAAGAAGAACTAACCTTGAAACTGGAGGAACTATTTGAAAAGGAAACTTTCGATGCCGAGTTGTTCACGAAAATGCTTAACGGATTCAATGCTTCGCCGGAAACCTTTTATCAACGTTTAACCAACATCCTTCCAAAGGCATTTAATATAAAGAACCTGTTCTTTTTAAGAATTACGCATCGGGCAAATAGTGGTAAATATTATCTAAATAAGGAGCTGCATTTAACCCACCATCATTCCCCCAGGGCGAATGAAACCAATGAACATTACTGCAGACGCTGGATGTCTCTGAAAGTTCTGGAAGGCATAGCCGATTCTGGGAATTCCCATGAATTTGGCATACAGATCTCCAATTATCCCAGTCATGAGAACAAGTACCTGATCTTTTCCTCGGCTACCCAGGATCCTTTCCGGGAGAATCAATACCGTAGTATAAGTATCGGGCTCCTTTTAAATAAACAGCTGGAACGTAAGGTGAAATTTCTTGAAGATGAAAATATCATCCGAAAAGATGTTGGAGTAACCTGTGAACGCTGTGCCATTCAGGATTGTGAAGTTCGCCAGGCTTCGGCCATTGTGCTGGAAAAACGGGCAAGGAACAGAAAGATAGAATCTATTGTGGATGAGTTGACCGAAAAGTTTCAGGCTTAAACTTTAAAAAAGAAACTAATCTGAACCTCGCTGATAAAAATTGGCATAAAATGAAATCGTCCGAAAAACCCAAAAAGCCCTGGCCCACGAAAGATGCCATGGAGCAGGTTTATAGCAAAAATCTCTGGGGTGGGAGTAGGTCTTCTTTCTATTCCGGAGCCGGCTCTCATCATCCGGAAATCATAGATCCGTATATCGCGACGGTGGCTTCCTTTTTAAAGTCATTTAAACGCCCGCCGGTGGTTTGTGATCTTGGTTGTGGAGATTTTAATGTTGGTAAGGAGTTAGTGAATTTCGCGGGAAAATATAAAGCCGTAGATATTGTAGAGCCATTAATCACGCATAATTCTGAAAAATTTATTCAGAAGAACCTGGAGTTTCATTGTCTCGATATTGCGACAGATAATCTGCCATCTGGAAACATCGTTATTTTAAGACAGGTGCTGCAACACTTATCAAATGATGAAATTCAGGCTATTTTACGGAAGTTGGCAAACTTCGATTATCTAATCCTGACGGAACATCTTCCGGAAGGAAATTTTGAACCTAATATTGGGATCATTTCCGGACAGGGAACCAGGCTGAAAAAGAACAGCGGTGTAGATATATCGGCTCCACCTTTCAGCTTTAAATTCAAAGAAAAGAAGCAATTATTATCGCTCCCGGCGATGGACCATAAAGGTATTATTGAAACTCTTCTTTACAGGATTCACTAATAGACCTAAGCCCTGGATAAAGACTAAATGAAGATAAAAATGGTCTGAAATAATGTAAGCTGGACTCACTTAAAAATGAGTTTCCAAGAGTGGTGATGGAGTCCTATTAAAGAAACCGAGTAATAATTTATTGGGGTGTTTTAAATTTTTAGCAACTAAGTTGTTTAAAAACAGGTGTTTATGAATATATATTTATGGAGAAATATATTACCTTTAGGTTGAACCAACCACGTTGTAATATGAAAACTCGATTAAACCTTTGGGTAGTTCTCTTTACCCTATTGATGTTTTTCTCCTGTGCTGAGAAAAAAGAATCTGAACCTTCAGAAAAGGATGAATCCAAGGCGCAAATGGAATCCAAGATCCTTGATTCCAATAAAGCACTATTTCAAGCCTGGAATGATCAGGATATGAATCTTATTGATCAACATATGGCAGAGGACTTTGTAAGATACCAAAATGGAGAGAAGACCGGGGAAGGCAGGCAGGCTTATAAAGATCTTATGAATCAGTTCCTCACCGCGATGCCAGATATGAACTTTAGCTACGATTCCATCGAGGTCATAGGGAATAAAACCTATACGCAATGGACGGCTACTGGAACCCAGACCGGTAAATTTGGTGATTTACCTCCCAGCAATATTAAAACCACGGTACATGGATTTACAGTTGGAACGTACAACGATGAGGGCCTGAATACGAAAGAAGAGACCTATATGGATCCGCTTAGTTTTCTGGAACCCTGGGGGTATACCTTATCGCCACCAGCAGAAGAGTAAGGGTGTCAGAGGAAAAACCGGCTATATAAAACCTGCTATTTAGCAGGCTTAACCCGTGTACCAACCAAGTGATAAGAACCTGAGGAATTAACAACTTGACAGGGACATTTGAAAATGGAATAACTTAGTGGCACATACCCTCAGGTGTGTACAGGCGTCTAAATGCAAAAAAATCCTGCTCGAATAAATTCAGCAGGGTTTTTAAGTTTTCATCCGCAGCTCAACTGCGCTTAATTTTTGAGTCGGACGGACTGGCTGCGCTTTACTTAGAGTAATTTAAACTGCCCATCCTTCTTGTGAGTTTATTTAGACTAAGCGTTTATTTGAGAAAGCTCTGCCAGAACCTGTTTTTAGATATTTTTCGAAAGCATAAGCCTTGTATTTATCATGAAAGACAATTTGCGTCACCAAAACAACCGGTAATCTATACTGTGTAGACTTTACTTTTCCAGTATTATGTTCTTTCTTTCTACGAACAAAATCAGAAGTACAACCTACGTAAATTGAATCGTCACTACACCTTACTAAATAAACGGTCCATGCATCCATAATTAGATAAAATAAATCAAAGTGGACTTCGTCCACCGAAGCTCGCTAGAGTAAACTAAAATTATGGAAATGGTCTAAAATAAAAAAGCTCGCCTTCGCTCTAAAAATGAGCTTCGGCGAGCGAAGGTGGAGTCGGAGGGGTTCGAACCCTCGTCCAAACAAGCAATTCAGATGCTTTCTACACGTTTAGTTTTCACTTGATT
>JBFGDP010000268.1:0-3410 GCA_041580575.1 Christiangramia sp. | reverse complement strand
TTCATTATTTCCGCAGAGATCTTCTACCATTTTAAAGGCCATAGGGCCATGTTCATCTCCGTCCAGCTCTATGTGCCTGTCAAAATAGTATTTAAAGAGACTAAGGTCCTCTTTAGGGAAGTTCTTTTGCACTTTTTCAATAATAGAGGAGAACATATCCGGGATCAATCCTTCACGTCCAAAAGTGAAGGCAGAGGCGATCTTATGCGGTTCCCTGCTGTATACAATCTCAAAAGTATGTTTCAGGAACTGCTTGATACTAATAGGTAATTTACTTGTCGCGATGATCAGAAAGATATCGGTACCATGAGTTACCTGCGTTAAAAGTTCTTCAATTTTACCGGTGCTGGCGCCGGCAGATTTCATGGCGTCCAGGTACATCTCAAAATGACTTTGTCTTTTGCCGTAAATGTTGATATCGGTTTCCTCAGCCAGGACGATCTCATTGATGAGATACCTGGTTTCCGGGTCTCCTACCGGCAACCAGGGGTTGGTAGTCTTAGTGAGAATCTCTTGTAATGAAGTGAGCAGGGACATAAAATCCCAGACCGCGAAAACGTGATGTTCCATAAAGATCTGAAGCTGCCCCGGAGTATTAATTTTTTGATATAAGGAATGATTTATTAATTGGTTGGTTAGAGGTTCTAAACTTTCGTTTATCTCTTTGATCATAATCTATCTGCTTTTTTGCAAATTTAAAAGCTAGAGGTTTATTTAAAAAATCCTGCCCGGGTTTTATAGCTTGTTTAACGCAGAAAATCAGCCTTTTGAATTAAATTAAGAATATGTACAGAAAAGGGCATCACATTATAATTATCATAGTATTCTATTCAAGTAGTTCTCAGGATTATCTGAGGGTGGAAGGTGTGGTTTCAAAAAAGGTTAAGCCCTTAAAAGAAGAATGCTGCGATAAATATAAAAAGGGCAAGCGTTGTAAACGTTGCCCTTGTTTTGATCTTTTGTAATTTTGCTGGATGGTCATCCCGACCAGAGGGATAAATCTCTATCACATTTTATTATAGATTTCTCATTTCGCTGCGCTGCATTTCGAAATGACAAAGAACTAAAATGCCGCGTGTCCTGTAATGTCTAAACCTGTGATCAAAAGGTGAATGTCATGCGTTCCTTCATAAGTGATCACACTTTCCAGGTTCATCATATGTCTCATGATGCTGTATTCACCGGTTATACCCATTCCGCCTAAGATCTGCCTTGCTTCCCTGGCTATCTTAATGGCCATCTCCACGTTGTTACGTTTCGCCATGGAGATCTGGGCAGAGGTCGCTTTCCCTTCATTTCTTAAGGTTCCCAGTCTCCAGGCCATTAACTGGGCTTTAGTGATCTCTGTTAGCATCTCGGCCAGTTTCTTTTGCTGAAGCTGTTTAGAAGCAATTGGCACTCCAAACTGAACCCTCTCCTTAGCATATCTAAGGGCAGTATCATAACAATCCATAGCTGCACCTATTGCGCCCCAGGCGATCCCGTATCTCGCAGAATCCAGGCATCCTAGCGGGGCTCCTAAACCAGATTTATTGGGCATTAGGTTCTCTTTTGGCACCTTGACATTATCGAAGATCAATTCCCCGGTGGCACTGGCCCGTAATGACCATTTATTATGAGTTTCAGGCGTTGTAAAACCGTCCATCCCACGCTCTACGATCAATCCATGGATACGACCTTCTTCGTTCTTGGCCCATACAATAGCGATATCAGCAAAAGGAGAATTGGAGATCCACATTTTCGCACCATTCAGCAGGTAATGATCGCCTTTATCTTTGAAATTGGTGGTCATTCCACCGGGGTTTGAACCATGATCTGGTTCGGTTAAACCAAAGCATCCAATCATTTCTCCGGAAGCCAGTTTAGGAAGAAATTTCTTCTTTTGCTCTTCTGTGCCGTATTTGAAAATTGGATACATCACCAGTGAAGACTGAACCGAGGCGGTAGAGCGGATTCCGCTGTCTCCGCGTTCTATCTCCTGCATGATCAAACCATAAGAGATCTGGTCCAGGCCTGCCCCGCCATACTCTTCAGGAATATATGGGCCAAAAGCGCCAATTTCGGCGAGACCGTTTATTAATTGTTTTGGAAATTTAGCTTCCTGAGCAGCCTGCTCTATGATAGGGGATACTTCGCGCTTAACAAACTCTCGGGTGGCATCGCGAACCATTTTATGTTCATCGGTCAAAAGCTCGTCAAGATTATAATAATCAGGAGCCTGAAAAAGATCTGGTTTCATTTTGTGTAGTGTTTCCAACAAATGTAACCAAGTCTTTATTGAGAAGCAATCTTATTTTTTAACCTGTGAGGTTTCTATAACCTCACAGGTTTTTTAAAAAGAATTTTGCCTTCCTTATGATTTTTAGAAATTTAGCAACTTATCTTCAGTCAATTATTATTGGTCCTTCATTTCTTTTGCTCGTCCAAAAGACACGAAGCAAAGAAAAAGACGCCTTTTTCAAGGAATTTTTTGGCTTAGGCCAAAAATCGTATATAAATTTCCGCGGCAGCCCGATTGAAAAAATCGGTCTACCTGTATTTCGGAAATTTATATACCTATTCTTCGAAAAAGGGATAAGGAATACACAGGGAAATTATAACTTCAGGTAGAAATCCTTCACCAATTGTTTAAATTCCTCGGTATAACGATGTCGCGAAATTTCTAAAATGAGTTCATCGATTTCCGGGTCTTTTGTATCAAAACTAAAACTGATAAGACTTCTTTTTACCGGAGAAGAATCAGTGCCTTTTACCCTGGTGATCCTGACAGGAAAAAGCTTATGATCCTTGGCGATTTCAAGAGACTTTTGTTCTTCTGTATATGGAATTATCAGGTCAAAATGACCATTCTTAGAAAGCAGGAGGGAAGCTCCTTCTATGAGTTCTTCTAACGGAAGAGCATCTGCAAACCTGGCCTGGTCACGATTTTCGTTTCCAGATTTATAATCTTCAGAGTAGAATGGTGGGTTGGATATGATAAGGTCGTATTCCTCTTCGTCCTGCATCTCCTCAACAAATTCATCAAATCCTGCGTGGTAGCAGAATAGACGATCACCCCAGTCGCTTTTTTCGAAATTCTCTACCGCCTGCTCGTAGGCATTCTCTTCAATTTCAAGCGCATCGATCAGCCCGGCCTCAGATCTTTGTGCCAGCATCAGGGCGATTAGTCCGGTTCCTGTGCCAATATCCAGGATACTATCGGGTTGGTGTTGCAAAGAAGTCCAGGCTCCGAGGAGCACCCCATCTGTACCTATCTTCATGGCGCAACGGTCCTGATCTATACTAAATTGGGCCAGCTGACTCCACCCGTCGCCTGGCGCGGCCTTCACCTCGAAGAAGAGGTCGCCGCGCTCGTTGACCGCGAGCCGCACTGCTGGATGAATCTCCAGTGTGCGTGGGCTCGGCTCACC
>JBFGDP010000267.1:0-3439 GCA_041580575.1 Christiangramia sp. | reverse complement strand
CTCCTCTACCGTTCCATGATCTGGCGAAGTATAGCCTTTTAAATCCAGTGCTTCCGCTTCCATAGTTCCGGTGATCCACGCGGGTATTTCAGCCAGGTGGTTAGCGATCTGCCGTATGGTCATGGATTTCTGGTGAGGCTTCCATCCCATTTTATCCTCTGGTATGCGTTTTAAGAACTTTTCGGTTAAGGCCACTTCCTGCTGTAATTGGGGAATTAGAAACTCATGGATCTTCATAATTGAAACGCTAAAAATTAAACAATGAACTAATTTACAGAAAAATGCAATTAAAGGCCTTCAATTTCAAAATATAGCTTAATTGCAATGCGGCTTTAATTAAGTTATCTTTGCCACAAATTCTGAAATAATGAGACTAGATAAAATACCTAATATAAAACATACCGATAGTAATAACTTCTTTCTTTTATCGGGTCCCTGTGCTATCGAAGGAGAAGATATGGCTCTTAGGATCGCAGAAAAAGTTGTGGCTATCACAGATAAACTTGAGATTCCCTACGTTTTTAAAGGCTCCTTTAAAAAAGCAAATAGAAGCAGGATAGACAGCTTTACCGGGATTGGGGATGAAAAAGCTCTAAAGATTCTTCGAAAGGTGTCTGAGACTTTCAACATTCCTACCGTAACAGATATTCACGAGATTAGTGATGCTAAAATGGCTGCGGAATATGTGGATATTCTACAGATCCCTGCTTTCCTGGTAAGACAAACAGACCTTGTGGTGGCTGCGGCCGAGACAGGAAAGGTGGTCAACCTTAAAAAAGGCCAGTTTATGAGTCCCGATGCCATGAAACACGCGGTAACTAAAGTAACCGATTGCAATAACGAACAGGTAATGGTCACAGACCGCGGAACCATGTTCGGTTATCAGGACCTCATTGTTGATTTTAGAGGGATACCAACCATGCGCGAATTTGCTCCTACTGTTTTAGATGTAACGCATTCATTACAGCAGCCTAACCAAAGTAGCGGAGTCACCGGAGGAAGACCAGATATGATAGAAACTATTGCTCGGGCTGGCGTGGTAAATCATGTGGACGGGTTATTTATTGAAACGCATTTTGATCCTGCGAATGCAAAAAGCGACGGGGCAAATATGCTGGATCTGGCACATCTGGAAAAACTTTTGACCAATCTCGTTGCTATACGGAAGACCGTAAATACGTTTTAAAAATTCTTATTTCTCAATGAAAAAGAAGCCACCTGGATCGGGTGGCTTTTTTTTATGAATTTTCTTAAGATAGTCATAAAGAATTTTTGTTCAGGAATTTTGGATTTATTTTTAAAAAATAACCAACACATTAAAACCCTGCATTATGCTCAAAAACAGCATTTTAACCCCACCTAATCTCATTTATTTACTTTTAAGTTTTTTTTTACTAAACCTTAATTCCACCTCCAACGCTCAGGAAAAAGCTGAATTAGATATTGGCGGAGCATTGCGTTTTAATTACAATTTATCGTCCTGGAAAGAGGGGCAAAAGAAAAGAGGCGGTGATTTTGGCTATGATCTCTTTAGGGTTAATGTGGCAGGCGCCTATCAGGGAATTTTTCTAAAAGCCGAATATAGATTCTATGCAGATGTTTTTGGCGGTGATTTCCTGAAAGAAGGTGTAGTTGGTTATAATTTCGACGAAAAAAGAACAATAGAAGTGGGCCTTGCCAAGGTTCCATGTGGTATAGAACGCTACAACTCGAATAATTACTTTCTCAACCTACCCTATTATGTAGGCCTGGAAGACGATTATGATATGGGACTGGTTTATACGTATAAGGATGAAAAGTTTGAATATCATTTAGGTTATTTTAAGAATGCTGAAGAACAGGTTTTTGGGAATAACTCTGAGCATTCCAATAGCAGATACGCCTATGACATTGTTGGAAGTAATAAGGAGGTGAACCAGTTTACCGGGAAAATTATTTATAAACCAGACTTAACTCCGAAACATAAAATTGGACTTTCAGCCCAATATGGTGGTATCTATAATCTGGATACCGAAGAGACTGGTGATCGCTATGCCCTGGCACTGCATTATGAATACATGACTGAAGACTGGTTAATCAAAGTGCAGGCACTTACTGCGTCTTTTAATCCTGAAAATGTTGCCGGGGAATCACGCCAATCGATTCTGATGGGTGCGTTTGGAGCTCCTTACGAGGTTGCTACAGAGTTCGAGATCTATAATTTTGGAATCTCCCGTATCCTTGATATCGACACCAAAATTTTCAAGCATATAGAAATATATAATGATTTTGGATATATGCGTAAAAGGAATGATGGATATGAGGATTCATTTATGAACGTAACAGGCTTATTATTTAGCTCTGGACCAATATTTTGCTTTGTGGATTATGCTGCCGGCTACAATCACTCATGGTTGGGAGGAGATTTTGTAGATGATTTTGCTGTTGGTGATCCCAATGAAAAGTGGGAGGCAAGATTTAATATTTATATTGGATACTATTTTTAACACAAATTAATATATCAACCCTAACTGTGTAAAATTAAGTTAATAGAGCCAAAACGAAGTGAATTAGCTTAATTTTCTATTAATTTTGATCATCTACTAACTTTCCGATGACACAAAAACTAGTTTTAATAGCAACGATCTTTACTATTTTCATATTCTCTGGAAACTCCAGCCTGCAGGCCCAGGATAAACTAGAGGTTGATGTTGGCGGCGCACTGAGATTTAATTATAATCTTTCTTCATGGAAGGAAGGACAAAAAAATCGCGGAGGAGATTTTGGATATGATATGTTCCGAATCAATTTTAACAGTTCCTATAAAGGTATCTATCTAAATGCTGAATACCGCCTTTATTCTGAAGCTTTTGGAGGAGGATTTCTCAAACAGGGTTGGGTAGGTTACCATTTTAATGAGCAGGACGAAATCCAGGTTGGATTAAACCAGGTGCCATTTGGAATACAGCAGTATAATTCCCATAACTGGTTTTTTAACCTTACCTATTATTTTGGTCTGGAAGATGACCATGATATGGGGGTGAAATATCTACACATAGACGACAAATTTGAATACAACCTGGCTTTCTATAAAAATTCTGAAGAATTGACCTTTGGAGGAGATAGCGAATCTTCATCAAATAGGTATTCCTATGACGTGGTGGGAAGGAATAAAGAAGTAAACCAGTTCAATGGGAAATTGATATACAAGTTTGGAGATTCCATCAAGAGCAGGCTTGGAATTTCGGCTCAGTATGGAGGCCTGTATAATCTCGACACTAAAAAGACAGGCTCACACAGTGGGCTGGCTTTACATTATGAGATGGATGTCCAGAATTGGAATATCAAACTACAGGGAATGATCATTAATCACGATCCTAAAAACTTGCCAGGAGAATCTAATGAGGTGCTGCAAATGGGCGCCTATGGTATTCCTTATGAAGTAGCTTCAGACTTTAGT
>JBFGDP010000266.1:0-3439 GCA_041580575.1 Christiangramia sp. | reverse complement strand
TCCTTATATCCTTTTTTCAAAGGGATCTTATCGTGATATTCGAAAATTCCGGCTTCCAGGGTTTCCATTTTCTGAATAGGGAAATAAAGTACAACGCCTTTCTTTACCCATTCATTTACCTGCCATCCATCAGCGGTTGGTTCAGCCACACGCAATTCTCCTTTGTCTAAAAGGTCAACAACTTTTCTAATTGCATCTATGGTTTCTTTATTTGAAAGCAGGTCTCTGTTCTCCCAAGCCTCTTCGATTTTTGCTTTTAACTGGTCCATCATCAAATTTTTTTCAAATATAACAGCTATAAGGCAATATTTATGGACAAACGAATATAAACCTTACCTTTGCCTAAATTTTTGAAATGCCCAGAATTTTAGCCCTGGATTACGGAACAAAGAGAACGGGAATAGCCGTTACCGATGAATTGAAGATGATCGCTTCCGGCCTTACTACGGTTCAAACTCCTGAACTTATAAAATTCCTTGAAGACTATTTCAAAAATGAGAAAGTGGAACGGGTTTTGGTCGGTGAACCAAAACAGATGGATGATACACCTTCTCAAAGTGAAGTTCATATTCAGGAATTTTTAAAGAAGTTTTCTGAAAAATTTCCTGAGATGCCTCTGGAAAGAGTGGATGAACGCTTTACCAGTAAAATGGCCATGCAGAGCATGATCGATGGAGGATTGAAGAAGAAGAAACGCCGCAATAAGGCCCTGGTTGATGAAATTAGTGCGACCATCATCCTGCAAACCTGGCTTTATGAATAAGGATAATGGTTTAAGGACTAAGGTTTAAATGCCTGACACAATTATTAATAGATATTAAATTAAAAAGAAGCTTATAGCTTAAGGCTTAAAGCTGAAAACTTTAAAGAATGATTTTACCAATTGTAGCATACGGAGATCCGGTTTTAAAAAAGAAAGCCAAAGATATCGATAAGGATTATCCGAAACTTGAGGAATTGATCAACAATATGTGGGATACCATGTATAATGCCTACGGGGTTGGTCTTGCCGCTCCACAAATAGGACTTCCAGTCAGGATTTTTATGATAGATCCTGCACCGTTCGCTGAAGATGAAGAATTAGACGAAGCAGAACAGGAAGCACTAAAGGATATGCGTAAGGTCTTTATTAACCCCCAGATCATTGAAGAGTCCGGCGAAGAATGGGCTTTTAGTGAAGGCTGTTTAAGTATTCCTGAAGTTCGTGAAGATGTCTTCAGACAACCGGATATTACGATCGAATATTATGATGAAAATTGGGAAAAGCATACTGAGACCTATTCAGGCCTGGCAGCAAGAGTAATTCAGCATGAATATGATCATATTGAAGGAATTTTGTTCACCGATAAGCTTTCCAGCCTGAAAAAGAGATTGATAAAAAGTAAACTGACGAATATCTCAAAAGGTAAGATCAACGTAGAATATAAAATGCGTTTCCCTAATGCAAAAAAAGCCCGGTAAAGGCTTTGATAATTGAACCTTGGAATTGATATTTGCCAACCTAAATAAAAAAATACTATGGGATTAGATAAAATTCTTGCTATTTCCGGGAAGCCGGGTTTATATGAGCTTACTGCACAAACCAGAGGTGGCTTTGTAGCAAAATCTTTACTGGACGAGAAGAAGATCGCAGTGAACATGCGGCATAATGTGAGTATTTTGAGCGAGATCGCTATTTATACTTATACTGAAGAAATTCCGTTAGGTGAAGTTTTCCAGAAGATCAAGGAGAAAGAGAATGGTGAGGAGGCTATCAGCCATAAAGCATCTAAAAAAGAGCTTGAAGCATATTTTTCTGAAGTACTTCCAGATTATGATGAGGATAGAGTTTATACCAGTGATATGAAGAAGATCTTCCAGTGGTATAATATTTTGATCAATAACGGTTTTACAGATTTCACTGCTGAAGAAGAAAAAGGGGAAAACCCTGAAAATAAAAAGGACAAAGAGGAATAAAATTCTGATTTGTTACGGAATAAGTGAAAAGCTGAAATTTATTATTTCAGCTTTTTTTTGTTTAAAACTCGTCACCCTGAATTTATTTCAGGGTCTTTAATAATTCAGGAACAAAGAGATTTCTCAGTCGTTTCACTTCTTCGAAATGACATGTGTAATTTAATTCAGGGTCTATTGTTATCTCGACCGTAGGGAGAGATCTCTGATTCAGTAACGCAACGAAGACAGAATTCTCCTTTATTTCACTTCTTCGAAATGACAAATCCATAAACATTTAGATTTAAAGACCTGTTTAGTTGCTGAATCTCCCGATCCTTCGTGGCAGCATGACGTGCGTAGTAGCGTTTTGAGAAAATCGTCACCCTGAACTCGTTTCAGGGTCTTATTTTGGAGATGCTGAAACCAGTTCAGCATGACGCAAATAAAAAAAGTTCGTCACCCTGAATTTATTTCTGGGTCTTTCATAATTCAGGAACAAAGAGATTTCTCAGTCGCTTCACTTCGTCGAAAGGATATGAGCAATTTATTTCAGGGTCTGTTGTCATCTCGACCGTAGGGAGAGATCTCTTATTCAGTAACGCTACAAAAATGGATTACTCCTTCGTTTCACTTCTTCGAAATGACAAGTGACTTAATATTTAGAACTTAAGCCCGAAAATAAAAGCACGATCCCTTATTCCTCCAAAGTCAGATACCACATAATCCAGTCTCAGGAATCTAAATTTACCGAATCCGAGGTTGTCTATTCCCACCGAGTATTCTGAATAAGGATTTCTGTCTTCAGTAATTAACCTGTGTGCTCCAACCACCAGGTTGAAATTGAGTTTATTGATCAGGGGTAATTTTCCAAGTGCCCAGCCCTGGAAATCATGTTCGGCGTGTATCTCAGCATAATTCTGATTGGTGCTGAAGTTGTAATAAGGCATTAAATTGAATTTACCCACGTAGCTTCCAAAACCTATCCTCGTCTGATTTCCGTTGAAAAGTTGGTAATCTACCAGGCTGATCTCTTCAGCATTCAAGAAGATGCCTCCGTTTAAGAGATATTGGAATGTACCCTTATTGCCGAGGGCCAGACTCTGTCTTATTTCGGCCTTGAACTGGTCAAAATTGTATTTGTTTTCGCTACCGCTAAACCCTTTTTTCCAAACGAGTCTTAATTTGGGGTATTTGGATTCATACACATCATACCGACCATTAGGATAACTCATATACTTCTGGCCAAAAGTGATATCTGCGGTAAGATTTGTTTTGAATATCGAATGCTCTTCAAAAGGAAGGCTTCCGAAATTTTCCGGTTGCAGTGGATTATTCGAGGTATAATCACGCTCTTCCCAGTCTATGATAACATGGTCTGTATGATTGGTAAGAGCCTTCCTGTTCTCCCAGGCGAATTCCCCAGACAAATTGATACCCGGAAAAATATCCTGTGCATAACCGATCTGAGCAAAACTTTTTTCATAAAGCTTCATATAATTTCGCT
>JBFGDP010000265.1:0-3451 GCA_041580575.1 Christiangramia sp. | reverse complement strand
CAAAGCGGTCATCAATAAAATCTCCCAGATAATTGAATGGCGCATCCTGGCTGGTACATTCCAACCAGATATCTTCACCACCTTCTGTAGGAATACTCAAAACCGCATGATTACCCTGTATCTTCATAAATTCTGGATCTATATCCCTTCTCGGACCTCCAAAGATCACGGTATAGTCTGATTCTATTCCTTGGCTGGCCAGAAGCGCTTTTGTATAGTTGGTCAACCCTTTACAATCACCATAACCCAGCCGGTCTACCTCGCTGGCACTATAAGGTTTCCAGCCCCCTATACCTAGTTGCACCGCTATATACCTGGTATTATCCTGAACATATTTGTAGATTAGACGCGCCTTTTCTTCAATTGTTTTAGCCTCCTTGGTTAATTCTGAAATTTCCCTAACGATTACATCTGTCAAAAAACCCTGTCCAGCAATTAAATGATCATATTGCCATTTACCAAAGTCTTCCCAGTTATCAGACTCCCCTTCGATTCCTTCCAGGGAAAAACGCTTTAAAGCAACTAATACCTGTGCCGCAGTTTCCCTTAATGGGGGGCTTAATGGCTCATATAACTTTGCTTTAATACCAGTTGCAGTATATTCGAGCTCAAATTCTGTATTATTTACGGTATAATCCAGCCCTTCCAGATTTCTCTCGACGAATCTAATAGGAACCTGTACCTCATTCAGTAACCTGTATGATGATTTTTCCACACTTACTTTATAGCCGTAACTTGGCCACCAGTCTGGCAGAAATACCGAATTCCCACTTCTCACTTTTGAGGTATAAACAACAGTATACGGGTATTTTCGTGGAGTATACTCCATAAAACTAATCCTGTTATCTGAGAAAAGTACAAAATCCTGGAAGTGGCTTTGTTCAGTGAAATCTTTCTTTTTAAATTTTTGAATCTCCTCACCATTATGATTAAGGATTACAGCTCTTTGATCCAGGATAGATAGGTTTTCATCGAAATTTTCGTAGGCCAGAACAAAAGATTCTCCTGCTTTATTCAACACAGTGACCACTCGTCGTTTAGTGATCTCGACCTCATCTACCTCGTTGATCTCTATTAATATTTTGTGTTCTCGAACAACCGCATTGGCATTGAGAAGTAAAGCTGGGCCAATATCGTTGACCCTATAGTTTTCCTGGCTTTGAATGGTTGTAAAAAGCCCAAGAAAAACTACAATAAAAAAATTGCGCATGCCGGGGGTAAATCTTATGAGTTTGGCGCAATATATAAAAAATTAACGTTTTTTAACGTTTTTCTTTCGAATCCAGTATAATTGTTACCGGCCCGTCGTTTAATAAACTTACTTTCATATCTGCCCCAAATAATCCCGTGCCCACGCCTTTGCCGAATTGATGCTCAAATCTTTCCACGAATTTTTGATACATAGGCTCAGCAATATCGGGTTTTGCAGCCTTGATATAACTAGGCCTGTTACCTTTTTTTGTACTTGCATGCAGGGTAAACTGACTCACAATTATTGCCTCCCCATCCACACTGGTAAGGGATTCATTCATAACGCCGTCATCGTCATTGAATATTCTCATATTGAGGATCTTTCGGCATAACCAGTCAATATCTTCCTCGCCATCTTCATTTTCGATACCTAATAAAATTAACAGGCCTTGTGAAATGACCGCACATACCTTGTGATCTACAGTTACTGATGCTTTTGAAACTCTTTGAATAACAGCTCTCATCTATTTCTGATATTGATCTACCCTGTAATTATCATCCTCGCCTTCCATGATCTGCAGGTAACTTTTATAACGGGACCAGGCGATTTCCCCATTTTCGAGGGCATCCTTAACTGCGCATTTTGGTTCTTCAAGGTGCAGGCAGTTATGAAATTTACAATCCTGTTTTCTCTCGAAAAATTCCGGAAAATAATCCCCGATTTCTTCGCGTTCCATATCCACCACCCCAAAACCTTTAATTCCCGGGGTATCTATGATCCTGGCATCGAAACTAAGATCGAACATTTCAGCAAAGGTAGTAGTATGCTGGCCCTGACTATGTTGTTTAGATATTTCAGAAGTTTTAAGATCAAGGCTTGGCTCTATGGCATTGATAAGTGTAGATTTACCCGTACCACTATGACCTGAGATCATACTGGTTCTCCCCTGCATTTTATCTTTTACCTTATCTACATTTTTACCCTGCTTTGCAGAAATACCTATACACTCATAACCTGCTGCTCTGTACATTTCAGCCAGATATTTCACCTCGGCCAGTTCTTCTATAGAATAGGTGTCTATTTTATTAAAAAGTAAAACGGCCGTAATTTCATAGGCCTCAGCGGTAACTAAGAACCTATCTATAAATGTGGTTAATGTTGGGGGATTATTCAAGGTGATGAGAAGAAAGACCTGGTCTATATTGGAAGCAATAATATGGGTTTGCTTAGAAAGGTTAACAGATTTTCTAATGATATAGTTTTCACGCTCGGTGATCTTTTTGATCACGCCGGTATTACCTTCTACACCTTCTTCCAGATCGAACGACACCTTATCGCCCACCGCAACCGGATTAGTGCTTTTTATACCCTGAATTCTGAATTTACCCTTGATACGGCATTCATAAAATTCTCCGTTTTCTGCTTTGACCTGATACCAGCTACCTGTAGATTTATATACCGTTCCCTGCATTAAGTTGAAATAAAGCTAAAATTCTGTGTTATTATGTTAAATTTTTTAAGATATATTTGCCACTTCCAATAACTAATCTAATACCATGTACAAATTTACTTTTAAATTATTCATGGCCATGCTATTCTTGTTTAATTTGAATACGGCAATGGCCCAAACTAACCTGTATCAACATCCTGAATTTGATCAATTAACCGCCGATCACAAAATTATTGCAATTGTCCCATTCGATGCAAGTGTGAACCTTCGTCCCAAACAAATGAAAGATATGACCCCGGAGCAGTTAGAGAAACTCGAGGAAAGCGAAGGTTTATCCATTCAATCGGCAATGTATTCATGGTTCTTAAAGCGTAAAAAACGGGGAGATCTTCAAGTAGACGTGCAGGATCCAAAAAGAACCAACGCCTTACTGCACCAGGCTGAGATAACAGATCTTAACCTGCATACGCCTGAAGAAATTGCAGCAATACTGGGAGTTGATGCTGTGATATCGGGAACGTTTGAAACAGACAAACCAATGTCTGAAGGAGCATCTATCGCCCTTGGTCTATTGATTGGTTTCTGGGGAAGCACCAATACAGCGGTGATCAACATGAGCGTTAATAATGCTGACTCTGGAGAACTTCTTTGGAATTATAACAAAAAAGTTCGGGGCAGCCTGGGTAGCGATAACGATACTCTTATCAATACCTTAATGCGTAAAGCATCAAGACGATTAGGTTATACCGATTAATCATGTATATAATTAAAAAAAAGCTGTCAGAGTCTGACAGCTTTTTTTATACCTT
>JBFGDP010000264.1:0-3453 GCA_041580575.1 Christiangramia sp. | reverse complement strand
TGCCAACATAGAAAAGGCAAGAAAACTTTTAGGATACGATCCTAAAACCTCATTCTATGAAGGTTTGGAAAAGCAAACGGAATGGTATAAGAGTAATTTCGACTAATAGGAAAATAAACCTCTAATACCGCGATCATAAGGCAGTAATACCTATTTAAGTTCATTTATGAAATGATTATTTCACAAACTCTAGACAAACCGGAGTTTTGATCTGGAATACCGGCTCCTGTGGCTTAAGCTTGCCGGTATCTTCATTGATCTTGTAGGTGGTAATATTCCCCGTATCCTGGCTGGCGGCATATAAATATTTACCATATGGTGAAATAGCAAAATTTCTGGGTGTCTTTCCGGCTACCGGCGCATAGTCAACATGTGAAAGTTCGCCAGAATCCTGATTGATCTCAAAAATGGCGATACTATCATGGCCACGATTAGAAGTGTATAGAAATTTTCCGGAGGGATGAATATGGATATCTGCTGCAGAATTTGAATTTTTATAACTTCCGGGTAAGGTTGAAACATCCTGAATATGTTGTAAGCTACCATCATTTTTTACCCTGAATGCACTTACCGTACTGTTCAATTCATTGACGGTGTATACAAAGCTACCGTTTTTGGAGAAGCTAATATGGCGGGGGCCGGCACCATCCTTTAGTTTTATAAATTTTTGGCGATGTGGTTGAAGCCTTCCATCCATAATATTAAAATTATAGATCCATATCTTATCATTTCCAAGGTCGGCGATATATGCATACCTGTTGTCCCCACTTATTTTCACCGAATGTGCGTGGGCAGACTTAGAATTTTCAAGAATTACCTCCTGGCTTTTTTCCAGACTTCCGTTTGATGTAATCTTATATACCATCACGATTCCGCCCAAATAATTACTTATAAACGCATATTTGCCCGATTTATCCAATGCAATATGACAAGGCGCCAAACCCCCGGTACTTAATTTTCCAATATTTTTTAACGAACCATCATCCTGAATTTCGAAAGAATACACCAACCCGTTTTCTGAGTCTGAGGGACCTAATTCACTTACTGCATACACATATTTCCCCATTTTTCCCACTTTTAAAAATGAGGGGTTGGTCAATTCTGCAGCCGTACAAATCAGAGATAGGTTCCCCGTATTTGGATTTTGATTTAGCAAATAGATACCTTTTGCCTTACCATCTACATGCCCTTCCTTTTTGGTATAGGTGCCCACATAGATTTTATTTATAGAATCTTTTTTCTGAACCAGATCGCCCTGGGCATGAGAAGGACCAAAGTATATTAAACTTAGTAAACAGAATATTAATGATTTTCTCATGACATAAGATTTAAGGTTTTACAACCATTTCTTTCTTTTAAAATAAAATAGCATGAAGAGGAAGATCACGATCATCACTCCCCATAGCACAAAATAACTATACCTCCATTGAAGTTCTGGAATATATTCAAAATTCATCCCGTAGATCCCTGCTATGAAAGTTAGCGGGATGAAAATACTGGCCATAATGGTCAATACCTTCATTACTTCATTCATCTTATTACTAATGGTAGTCATATACATATCCATTAATCCCCAGATCATTTCGCGGTATATATCGATATTTTCAGAGATCTGTATAATATGATCATATAGATCCCTGATAAAGTTTCCGGTATTCGCATCTATCAGTTCAGAGTCCATCTTTTCCAGGCGACTTACTACTTCTCTTAAGGGGAATACCGCACGTCTAATCCTTAAAATGTTCCTTTTAAGATCCTGAATTTCAAAAGTAATATCATCGCTAGGCCTGGATGTAAATAGACTTTCTTCCAGGGCTTCGATTCGATCGCTCATATCATCTATCACCAGAAAATAATTATCGATGATGGAATCCAGTAGAGCAAACATTAAATAATCTGCACCTCGAGTCCTTATCCTTCCCTTGGCAGTCTCTATTCGTTCCCTTATAGGCTCAAAGACATCGCCATCTGCCTCCTGAAAAGTAAGTACATAGTTCTTACCCACGATCATACTTAAATGTTCATTCTCTATTTCTCCATTCTTATAGTAAAGCATTTTAGCCACTATAAACAGGTAATCCTGATATTCCTCTATTTTAGGACGCTGGCCGGTGTTTACTATATCTTCCATAACCAGGGGATGCAACTCATAATAATCACCCAGTTTTTCGATCTCCTCTACATTGCTTAAACCATCAATATTAAACCAGGTAATACTTTTTTCGTCTGTATATTTAAAAGCATCTTCGGGGGTTGTAGAACTAAACCTTTCATAGCGGTCGGCATTATAGTCTATAACATCGAGTTTAGTTTCTACGGTTTCCTTGTTCCCCACATAGGTCATGGTTCCCGGAATCTGGTTGGCAGATTTTAATGTTTTGGGACGTCTTAAAATTAATTTTCTCCTTTTTGCCATGAACAGCTTAATATTTTTTATAAATGTAAGAATAATCCGCAAACACAGGAATGGGGAGGTAATTGCCTAAAATAATTGTTGGAAATCATCAGGTAAAAATTCATTTAAATCTACACTTAATTTTAACTTTGCAGCTATGAAAGAAGCAGTTCTGTTAGACACCCTGAAAGAGTATTTTGGATATGAGAGTTTTAGGCCTTTACAGAAAAAGATAATCGAATCGGTCTTTCAAGGGAAAGACAATTTGGTCATCATGCCTACTGGCGGTGGAAAATCGATCTGCTATCAGTTACCCGGTATTTTGCTTCCGGAGATTACCCTGGTAATCTCACCTCTTATAGCCTTAATGAAAGACCAGGTAGACGGCTTGAATGCTAATGGCGTCCCTGCCGCATTCTTAAACAGCAGTCAGGATGAAGCAGATAAACAGGCGATCTTTCAGAAGATAGATAAAAAAGAGATCAAGCTCCTGTATGTTGCCCCAGAAAGTCTTCAGTTCGTAGACAGGTTTCTCACAGATGGCAAGGTAAGCCTTATTGCGATAGATGAAGCCCATTGTATCTCTAGCTGGGGGCACGACTTTCGCCCGGCCTATACCCAGCTTGGCTATTTAAAGAATCGCTTTCCTTCTACTCCTGTTCTTGCTCTTACCGCAACTGCAGATAAGGCTACCAGAAATGACATTTGCAGGCAATTGAATATTCCAACTGCCAAAAAACATGTAGCTTCTTTTGACCGAAAGAATTTAAGTCTTGAAGTTAGACAGGGAATAAAACGATTCGAACAGATCTCAGATTTTCTTGAAAACAGGAAGAATGAAAGTGGCATAATATATTGCCTTAGCAGGAAGACTACTGAAGAGCTTTCGGCAAAATTAAAAGCAAAAGGATTTAAAGCAGAGGCATATCACGCCGGACTGGACCATTTGGAAAGGTCACAGATCCAGGATGATTTTATTAACGACGAGAAACAGATCATTTGTGCTACCATAGCGTTTGGAATGGGAATCGATAAATCGAATATACGCTGGGTGATAC
>JBFGDP010000263.1:0-3479 GCA_041580575.1 Christiangramia sp. | reverse complement strand
GAATGTTTCCCGGATCCATAGAAAATAAAGAACACACTTATTATTGTAATCAGGAGCGCAAGCAGTAATGCTGGAGTATTCATTTCTCCAACGAAATTGATCAGAATTGCCCCGATCAGGATTGGGATCTGGGCGATCAGTGCCCATCTCGTCAATAATCCGAATGCAATAAGAATACCTCCAACCAGGTGTGCAGATGCTACATAATGAACTATGAGCATTGTGCCTCCAAAACCTTGTAAAGGTTTTATCAATTCTGCCAGCATCTCGGTTTGTGAGATGAATTGGATTCCTTTTATAAAGAAAAAGACACCCAGAGCTACCCGCAAAAGATCAAGCCAGTAATAAGTATGTGCATTGGCCCATTTATTAAGTGATTTAATACTTAACATAATGAAATAATTTGCCTTAAGTTACTAAAAACCAGTAAATTATTTGTCTTTATTTCGGTCTAATTATTTGATTTTCAGGATATCCGTAAAGCTTTAGGGTACAATCTCAGTTTCTATGTAGAATTCGAGATCATTTACTTTTAATTCATCGAGTTCTTCACCGGTCTCGTAGGATTGCCATTCTGTAGTGGCATTGAAACGAATTTCTTCCTCATCGATAATTACATCAACGGGCATTTTAAAGTTTAGAACATCTGCTTTCCAGCGGTAAAGTATCTGGTCATCAGCCTGCCTTAATTGCAGTACCGGAAGGTTAGCGTTTCTTAAATACTGGTCAAATACCGGTTTAAGATCTACCTCTGTGGCCATATCAAAAAAGTCTTCGGTGTCTTTTGTAGTAATCGTTCTATGCTTAAATGTCGTTGTATAATCTCTGAATGTTTTCCACCATAATTCGTCGTTATCGTAGATGCTTCTTATCATATTCAAAAGGTTGGAGCCTTTATAATACATGTCACTGGAACCTTCCGCATTCACCCCATATTCTCCGATGATCTTACGTTGATTTGAAATATTTCGCCTTATTCCTTTAATGTACTCAAGGCTTTCTTTCTTTCCCCAGCGGCATTCAACATATATAGCTTCCGTATAACTGGTAAAGCCTTCGTGTATCCACATATCGGCAATATCTTTAGCGGTGATACTGTTACCATACCATTCATGACCTGATTCATGGACGATAATAAAATCAAATTTCAACCCGATCCCAGTTCCGGAGAGATCTCTGCCGAGATATCCCTTCCGGTACCGGTTACCATAAGCTACCGCACTCTGGTGTTCCATGCCCAGATAAGGAGTTTCTACTAGTTTGAAACCGTCCTCAACGAAAGGGTAAGGCCCCATTTTCTCATAAAAACAAGCCATCATATCCTGAACTTCAGCAAAATGTTTTTTTGCTTTTTCGAGATTATAAGGCAGTACATAGTAATCCAGGTCCAGGTCGTTATATTTTTCTGAAAAATGAAGGTAGTTACCTATGTTGATCATAATATTATAATTATTGATCGGGTTTACCACTTTCCAACTCCACTGGGTGAAGCCATTACCAAGGTCCTTTTCTCCGATAAATCTTCCATTGGAAACGTTCATGAGTCCATTGGGTACGGCAATATCCAACCTGGCCTCCTCAGGTTCATCGCTTTGATGATCCTTGTTTGGATACCATAAACTTGCACCAGTTCCCTGTACTGCAACCCCTATCCAGGGATTACCGTCTTCATCCTTTTCCCAAACAAAGCCGCCATCCCAGGGAGCATTTTTGGCCACGGTGGGATTCCCGTGATAATAAAAATGAATAGAATCTGAAATGCCTTTTTCCAGGGGTTTCTCGAATTTTATGAAGACTGCATTAAATTGTCTTTTATAACTTAATTTTTTACCTCGGTGCACTATAGAATCTATCTGCATGTTTTTGAAAAGATCCAGTTGCATTACCGGCAATTCTGCCATCACTTTAAAATTAATTGTATTTGATCCAGATATAAGCTTTTTTTCAGGTTCTACTTTTAATTTCAAATGATATTTCTGTACATCAAAACCAGTCCTTTCCGGTCTTAGGGAGCCTCTCAGGGTATCAGCTTGAGTAAAAATGGAATGATTTTCTCCAACTACCTGAGCATTCAGATTACAAAATAAAAATATTAATATAAGTGCCGGGATAATACGTTTCATGTTCAAATAAATTTGGAGAGCCAAGTTATAGTTTTTTGAGCAATTTTCCCTTTAGCCTTTATCTGTGCATTGTCAATAGAAGCTATAAAATAACCCCTTCAAATTTCTCGGTATACTTTGGCAATTCTTCCTCACCCAGCATTTCTTTTAAATTGGTTTCTATGGTGATACTTATCTGGGTAAGAGGTGTGTCTTCCATTTTGTTTTCAAAAGGATCTTCTGTGCGTTCCCCTATCTGGTCAAGGGCAAGAAATATAAAGTTTATGGTAAGGGAAAGAGGGATGTTGATCCAGCCCAATTCTTCAATAAATGCAAATGGAACCAGGGTACCGTGCATAAATACAAATATCCTGGAAGAATAACTATAAGGCCTTGGAAGCGGAGTATTCTTGATCCTCTCGCTCATTCCCTGGTGGTTGTTAAATTCAGTCAGGGTTTCATTTAGCTTTACAAAACGATAATCTGAAAGCCAACCTTTTTCAAAGGCGGTTCTTAGATCCTCTCCCTGTAGTTGTAATAGATAGTTAGGAGGATTATTTTTCTCCCGGAATAACCTGAACTCTTCGGGAGATAAAAAAGCTTTGACATCAGCATATCTGTTATGTTCCTCTATCAATTCATTTCTGTTTTTATTATATGGTTTTCTAATCCTGAGGAATACTCTCAAGGCGTGTACAAAACCAATATGGCGATAAATCACTCTTTTCTGCCATTGTTCAAGTTCATCTGCATATGCATTTTCTGTAGGAAGGGCCAGATTAAGAATTTCTCTTCCCCACGCGCGGCTGTAGTTAACCAGTAGTCCCCAGATTTTCCTGGCTTCCCACCAACGATCATAGGCACTGTTATTTTTAAAACCCAGGTATATGGCCAGGGCTGTACTTAGGGTTGCAATAGCATTAAAAGGAATGCTTAGCCTTTCAAAATTGAATTGAATATGTAAGACATAAACCATTAATGATAGCATGAAAAAGTAGATCATACTTTTCCAGGTATAATATACAATGTGTTTCCAGTTGAGGTTCCTCGAGACGATCATTTAAGCATAATTTTGTGAAAAATTACACCAAAAACCGACTCGTTTTACTGGATAAAATTCATTTATATATTATTTAATATCTCCTGCCAAATATTTCTAAAAAGAATAGAGGAATCCTTGCTGAGGTGTACGTTGGATAGAATTTCATGATATTATCACTCATGCCGGGAAATAAAAAAAACCATCAGGAATAGGCTGATGGTTTTATCACATTTATTATTTATTCAATTTAAACCTGCAAAACTCCCATATTGAAGTCTTTTTCAATAGGGGCGTGGTTTGCTGCCTCAATTCCCATTGAGATCCATTTTCTCGTG
>JBFGDP010000262.1:0-3483 GCA_041580575.1 Christiangramia sp. | reverse complement strand
CTTTGCCTCCCTTATAGAGCTGGAGCTGGACTTCGCCGAAGAAGACGTGGAATTTGCGAATCGTGACCAATTCAAACAGCTCATCGCCAAAATACAGACCGTTCTTAAAAGACTTATTGATTCTTTTGCTACCGGAAATGTTCTTAAAAACGGGATCCCCGTGGCTATTGTAGGAGAACCCAACGTAGGCAAGTCTACCCTGCTGAATGCTTTGTTGAATGAAGAACGTGCGATCGTATCAGACATTGCCGGCACCACCAGGGATTCCATAGAAGATGAAATGAGCATTGGCGGCGTTGGTTTTAGATTTATAGATACAGCCGGGATCAGGGAAACTAAAGATGTGGTAGAAAGTATCGGGATCAAAAAAACCTTTGAAAAGATTAGCCAGGCGCAGGTAGTGGTTTACCTGGTAGACAGTTCACAGATCGCGGTGAACCGGGAGCGACTTCAGGAAGTGCGCGTTGAAATTGAGAAGATCAAGAACAGGTTTCCCCAAAAACCCTTACTTATTATCGCCAATAAGACCGATAGGCTGGCCCCGGAAGAAGTGGAAAATCTAACCTCCAAACTGGAAGAGATCTCCAGCCATGCCGAGCGCGCACAGTTCCTGTTGCTATCGGCAAAAACCAATCTGGGCGTGGAAGGACTCAAAGAAAAATTACTGGATTTTGTAAACACCGGCGCCCTGAGAAACAGCGACACCATCGTCACCAACTCCAGGCACTATGCCGCCCTGTTAAAGGCGCTGGAAGAGATCAACAAGGTAGAAGACGGTTTAACCGCCGATCTATCGGGAGACCTGCTGGCGATCGATATCCGACAGGCGCTGCACCATTTTGGAGAGATCACCGGGGAGATAACTAATGACGATCTTTTAGGAAATATTTTTGCGAATTTCTGTATTGGGAAGTAAACAGCAATAGAATCCAGAATACAAAGGCGGTTTTCTTTAGTGAAATAGCTCATTTATAGAAAGCAATTTATATAGGCGACATATTTTGTCGCCTTCTCTTGTTTTATTTGTGCTGAACCTTTAAATTCACAGGATGAATATTTTATACCTCCACGGGCTTCACAGTAAACTTAGCCAACCCAAACGAAAATTACTCGAACAATACGGAAAGGTCTTCGCGCCAGTTATAGCATATGAAAACAAGCATATACAGCCGGTTGAAATTCTAAAGCAATATCGTGACACTCACTTCAATGTTGTAATTGGCAGCAGCATGGGGGCATTAAATGCCTTTATTATTTCTGAAAATATAGGACGGCCTGCCCTTCTATTTAATCCACCCTTGAAAAAATACAGGCGTGTAAATTTTAAAGCTCAGCAGGTTAAAGGTTTGCACACCAAGCAAATTTTCCTGGGAGGAAGAGATGATATTGTAGATCCTGCTGATACCTTACAATTCTTAGGCGGTTATAAAGCTTCAGACCTTTCTATAACGATAGACCAGAAGAACGGGCACCGTATTCCTCTGGATATTTTTAGGGAACAGCTTGCCATTTTCTTTTCTGGAATTTGTTATTAAATCTATATTATGTCTGTTAACCAAACCATTAAACGATACACCAGGATCATCTCATTATTAAGGCGCCGGCCTATGAGTTATGACGAGATACAAAATGAACTCTCTTTAGATCCAGATGCCATCGAGGATAATCTATTAACTTCTCAACGAACCTTACAAAGAGATATCAAGGCGATCGCCTCCATCTATGAAATTGAGATCACTTCAGATAAAAGCCTCAATAAATATTTTATCAGGGAAGATGTGGAAGATCTTCCAAGCAAGAGGCTCCGGGAGAATTTTGAGATCCTCAACGCCATAAGAATGTCCAGAGGATTTGGAGATAGCCTGGTTTTTGAAGAAAGAAGATCTCTGGGAACAGAACATATGGCAGGCTTACTACATGCTATTCAGAATAAACTATATGTAGCGTTCACTTATGAAAAGTTCTGGGATGATTCAGTACAGGATAGAAAAGTCGCTCCGGTATCCTTAAAAGAGGCCAGGAATAGATGGTACCTCATCGCAAAGGATGAAAAAGACGGTAGAGTCAAGAATTTTTCATTAGACAGAATCCAGGATCTGGTCATTGAAAAGTCAAAATTTTCCCCGGTGCATTTTGACGTTGAAAAAGAATACCGCGAAAGCTTTGGGATCATTAATGGTACCGGAGAGAAACCGGTAAAAGTCATTCTTTCCTTTACTCCGGAACAGGGAAGATATGTGGAATCACTTCCTCTCCACCAGAGTCAAGCTTTGATCAGCAAATCTGAAGAAGAGATTCGATTTAGCTATTATATCAGGCCAACGTTTGACTTCAAAATGGAAATTCTCTCCTACGGAAACAAGGTAAAAGTGATCGAGCCTGTAGAATTCCGGAAAGATGTAATGAGAGATCTTCAATCTGCATCAGCACAATATTAAATTCACTTTTTTTCCAGGCTCCTTACAAAATTCTTCAGGAGCCTGTTTATGTTAACCTTCCCTACAGGGTTTGCACTTTGAGAACTCCATAATGGTAGAGCAACTTTATTATCCAGGCAATAATTCACCAGCCATTTGGCACATTCGTATCCACTGGGAGTATTGGCCCCGAGATCGTGATCAAAACAAATCCCATCCGGCAAACCATTCTGCAGTATCCATTCAGTGAACTGGTAATAATCCTTTAACCACACTACTTCAACCTTCCTCCCAATCGGGCTGTAAGCCAGCCAATCCATCCTGGTCTCTATAGGATTTCGTATATCATCTAACCATATTAATTTTTTCATCTTTCTTGTTTTGGAAACCAAGGATGGTGGTTTTCTTTTCTTTGATATTTTTCTCTGAATTACATTCAAACTTTTCCTGATGACAAAACTCAAGAATCGCTTCGAAATCAATTTTTTCAGAATTAATGATTTCATGCATTAAGATCTTACGGGTTATATTTTCTATTTCACCTCCTGAAAACTCAAACTTCCGGGCTAACTCCAAATGATGTGCAGGAGTTAGAAATTCCAGTTTTTCTTGCCATATTTTCTCCCGGGCAATTTCCCCAGGGCGATCGATCTGAATCTTGAAAAGAAATCTTCTCTCAAAAGCAGCATCCAGATTATCAATAAGGTTGGTAGTTGCAATGAAAATACCTTTGAAATTTTCCAGTTCTTCCAGAAGAATATTCTGTATGGTATTTTTGGTTTGATCTATATTCGAATCTGAAATTCCAGTACGTTTAGACAGAATGGCATCGGCCTCATTGAATAATAATATTGGAGCCATTGTCTGTGAGGTTCGAATACTTTCATATTTCGTAAAGATTTTTTTTATCAATTTCTCACTGTCACCAAACCATTTAGACTTTGTTTCACTAATATCCACCCTCATGACATCCCTTCCAGTCTTCCTGGCTAATTGTAACACTCCTTCCGTTTTGCCGGTTCCCGGTGGTCCGTAGAAAATACAATTAAACCCAATTGGTAAATCT
>JBFGDP010000261.1:0-3485 GCA_041580575.1 Christiangramia sp. | reverse complement strand
TATCTTCAAAGTGGAAGGGTGAATTTCTGGGAAGCCTCGGGAATTCACGAATTTTACCGAAATTCTAATAAGGGTACCATGTTAGTGTCTACTAAATGCGATTTTAAAAAATCATTGCATTATCCAGGTATTGCCGTCATAAAAACCAGGCTGGATTTTATAGGCAATAAAAGTTTTGGATTAATACATGTGATCCTTAATAATGACGGGGAACTATGTGCAGAGGGTAAAGACGTTGTGGTATGTTATGATTTTGAAAAACATGAAACCATTGCCGTACCGGAATGGATGAGAAGCAAAATCTCTGAATTTTAAACTTTTCTCAAGCTTATCTGGAAAGTAGTGCCTTTATTGATCTCACTTCGGGCAACTTTGATTTTCCCCTTATGATATTCTTCAATAATCCTTTTGGCTAATGATAGTCCCAGACCCCAACCTCTTTTTTTCGTGGTTTGTCCCGGTTCAAAGATCAGCCTGAATTTATTCTTGTCTATTCCTTTTCCCGTATCGGTGATATAGATATGCGCCTGTTTAATATCCTGTTTGATCTCTATTAGAAGATCTCCTTTCCCGCGCATGGCGTCGATGGCATTTTTTACCAGGTTCTCTATGGTCCAGCTGTAGAGTTGCTCATTCAGCATCACATAAATGGGCTGCCTGGGCGTTTTTATCTTGAAGTCTATCAAACTTGAACTTCTGGTCTTTAAATAATTAAAGCTCTCCCTGGTAGCCGCAACGATGTCGGTGCGTTGCAGATTTGGGGACGATCCAATTTTAGAAAACCTTTCTGTAATGGTTCTAAGACGGTCGATGTCCTTTTCCATTTCCACGACATAAGAAGGGTTTACATTTTCTGTTTTTAATATTTCGGTCCAGCCTATCAGCGAGCTGAGCGGGGTGCCGATTTGGTGAGCTGTTTCCTTGGCCATCCCGGCCCAGAGTTTATTCTGTTCACTGTTTTTAGTAGTGGTATAGAAGAAGTACACCACTCCAATGAACAGAAAGCCT
This sequence comes from Christiangramia sp., assembly GCA_041580575.1. Taxonomy (GTDB): domain Bacteria; phylum Bacteroidota; class Bacteroidia; order Flavobacteriales; family Flavobacteriaceae; genus Christiangramia. The sequence goes on along the minus strand of JBFGDP010000261.1, from coordinate 2,477 downwards.
ATCAAGGTTAAACCTATAGGGTAATATTTTAGCTTATTTAGTGCTGGTGAATTCCCATAGTAGAGGTACTGTATCTGGTTGTCTCCCAGATCTACCGCAATAGGTTCATTCTCTTCTTTGAGATCTTGCAGGTACTCCCGGGTGCGATCTGGATCTTCCAGGATTGATGGATCTAAATTGGTGGTATATGCGATCTCCCCGTTCTCATCTGTATGAATAATAGGGATAGTGGTATTATTATTTAAAATTTCCAGGATAAGACTAAGATCTGCATCTTCTGGGGCATTACTTAGTTCTTCCTGAGCCTGCGCCCATATATTCATTTTCGCCCGCTCATCTTCTTTTAGTCGCTGAAAGAAAATGCTGGTATTCCAAAGCACCAGAATAATGACCACAAGGCAGGAAATAATGATAAACCAGCGGTTAAAGCTGCGTTCGTCGGGTAAATTCATGTAAGAATCAGGCTTTTTATCAAAAATAAATATAAGCGTTTTAAAACTATTTTTATTGTAAAGCATTGCTTTTCATTCCCTGCCCGATTCTTTATCTTTGGCAAAAATTAAACTATGTTCAGTCTGGAACCTAAAGACGTTAGTGTTGGTAAACTGCATCAGTATCTACTGGGAGCTATTGGTCCAAGACCTATTGCTTTTGCCAGTACGATAGATGAAGATGGCAATCCCAATCTTTCACCTTTTAGTTTTTTCAACGTATTTGGTGCTAACCCGCCTGTTCTGATATTCTCACCAGCGAGAAGAGGCAGGGATAATACTACAAAACATACTTTTGAAAATGCTAAAAAGGTAGATGAGGTAGTGATCAATATTGTGAATTACGATATCGTTCAGCAAATGTCACTTTCCAGTACTGAATATGCTGAAGGGGTGAACGAATTTGAAAAGGCAGGTTTAGGAATGCTAAAATCTGACCTGGTAAAACCCTATCGTGTTGCGGAGTCGCCGGTACAGTTTGAATGTAAGATCAAAGACATCATTGAAACAGGAACTGAAGGGGGCGCAGGTAATCTTGTAATCTGTCATGTGGTAAAAATGCACATCCGGGAAGATATATTGGATGAAGACGGGCATATAGACCAGTATAAGATCGACCAGGTTGCTAGAATGGGAGGTAACTGGTATACCAGGGCCAGAACAGGAATGTTCGAAGTGCCAAAGCCTCTTTCTACGTTAGGGATCGGCGTAGATTCCATCCCGGAGGAGGTGAGAACAAGCAAGGTGCTCACCGGAAATGACCTTGGAAAATTAGGAAATGTGGAAACTTTACCAGAAAATGGAGAGATCGAAGCTTTTCTTAAAGCAAATTCTGAAGATGCCGAACTTGTAAAAAGCGGTGATAAAGAAAGAATTCATAAACATGCGCAGCGATATCTTGAAAAAGACGAGCCGGAAAATGCGTGGAAAGTATTATTAGCAAAATAAGGAAACAATGGAAGTACAGGGAAAAATTAAACTTATTGGTGATACCAAGTCATTTGGTAGCAACGGATTTCAGAAAAGAGAAATGGTTGTAACTACAGAAGAGCAGTATCCACAACATATTATGATAGAGTTCGTGCAGGATAAATGCAGTCTTTTAGATACATTTCAAGTGGGGCAACCGGTTAAAGTTGGTATTAATCTAAGAGGCCGCGAATGGGTGAGTCCGCAAGGTGAGACTAAATATTTCAATTCTATCCAGGGTTGGAGAATAGAGAATCTTGCCGCACAGCAGCCTTCAGGTGGCTCTAATGTACCGCCACCAGACCAGTTCGAGCCTGCAAGTGATCTTAATGAAGAGGATTATGACGATCTGCCGTTCTAGGATTTGTTATGCTGAACTTGTCTCAGCATCTCTCGAGACCCTGAAACAAGTTCAGGGTGACGTAATTAGGTTACGAATATTCGTATGAAAAATTAAAGTCCGGTTGAATTTTCGCCGGACTTTTTTAATTTCAGATTTTAAAACAGCTCATTTGTACTTTATAGCATCCAATGAAAAATTTCCTCCCGTTAGCTTTGCTAATGAAGATGGTTTATTGGCCGTAAGTCATGATCTAAGTTTACAGAGGTTGAAAGAGGCTTATTACCAAGGTATTTTTCCATGGTATAGTGAAGGGCAACCTGTGCTCTGGTGGTCGCCAGATCCCAGGATGGTCCTGTTTCCTGAAAAGTTGAAGATCGCTAAGAGCATGAGACCTTTTTTAAATCAGAATAAATTTCAGGTAACTTTTAACCAGGCATTTGATAAGGTGATCGAGAATTGTGGGGATGTGGATCGCAAAGGGCAGGATGGCACCTGGATAACACCAGAGATCAAAGAAAATTATCTTCATTTACATCACGAAGGGATTGCTTTTTCAACTGAAGTCTGGGATAAGACAAAATTGGTGGGTGGTTTATATGGCATTTATTTAAGGGACAAAAAAATGTTCTGTGGAGAAAGTATGTTCGCGAAAGAAAGTAATGCTTCAAAATTTG
>JBFGDP010000260.1:0-3513 GCA_041580575.1 Christiangramia sp. | reverse complement strand
TAAGAGGTGCTGAAATGATCACTCATACAATTCAGCCTAACGTCGCCATTGTTACCGATGTGACTCACGATACCACAACGCCTATGATCGAAAAGAAAACCAATGGTCTGAACAAGATCGGTGACGGCCCGGTAATCTCGTATGCCCCTGCCGTTCAAAATAAATTAAGAGAATTGATCATTGATACTGCCGAGGAAAAGAAAATCCCATTCCAGCGTCATGCATCATCGAGGTTTACCGGCACAGATACAGATGCATTTGCATACAGCAATGGCGGAGTACCTTCTGCTCTTATTTCTCTACCACTTCGTTATATGCATACAACCGTAGAGATGGTACACAGAGATGATGTGGAAAATGTGATCAGACTCATATATGAATCAATTCTGAAGATCAAAACCGGCGATACTTTCAGTTACTTCGATTAAGCGAAACAGCTCACAAATTACTGTTAAACTCCCTGATATCAGGGAGTTTTTCTTTTTCAAAAGCAAAGTTTCACAGTTCTTTAATTAAGGTGAGTTCTAATTCAGCCTATATTTAAAGAAAAAAATGACGCTTACTCCAGACGATGTAGAAACGGTGATGAACGACCCCCGGGAGGCTGTAAAACTGGCCAATCTTCGATATGTTTCAGAAAGGCATCTCTCCATTGAAAGAAAAAAGGTAGGCCGGGGCTTTGCCTATTATAAAGACGATGAAAAAATCACCGATACCAAAACCCTGGAGCGCATCAGGAAGCTGGTGATCCCGCCGGCCTGGAGAAATGTAAGGATCACGCATCTTAAAAACGGACATCTACAATGTATAGGTCGGGATGAAAAAGACCGGAAACAATATATGTATCACCCTACCTGGTCTGAGATCAGGAATCAGACTAAGTTCTTTAAAATGACAGCCTTTGCTAAGGTACTTCCAAAAATAAGAAAGCAGGTGGAAAAGGATATATCTCTGGAGGGTATGCCGAAGCGTAAAGTACTGGCACTGGTTATAAGATTGATGGAAGAAACCCATATAAGGATAGGGAATCATTACTACGCTAAAAAAAATAAAACCTATGGGTTATCCACGTTCCGTACCCGCCACGTAAAACCATTTAAAAATGGGATCAAATTCGAATTTGTAGGTAAAAAAGGTAAAGAGCACTCTATTACTATAGAAGATAAAAGGTTAATTAGTTTAATCAACCAGTGTGAAGAGATCCCCGGTTGGGAACTTTTTAAGTTTTATAATGAAAATGGGGAGAAGCAGAGTATAGATAGTGAAATGATCAATGACTATATACATGAGCTAAGTGGCGACATTTTTTCGGCTAAGGATTTCAGAACATGGTCTGCTTCCAAAATTTTCTTTGAAACCCTCCTTGAAATTGGCCATACCGAAGATGAAAAAGAACAAAAGAAAAATATACTTTCGGGATTCGATGCTGCCGCTGAAGGCCTGGGTAATACAAGGGCGGTTTGCCGCAGCTATTATGTGCATCCACAAATTATAGAAACCTATGAGACCGGGGAGATCATCCCCTATTTTAAAAAAGTGGATGAAGAGAAAGAACCGGCGTACACTCAACTTTCAGAAACTGAAAAAGCCATTCATAAACTCATCCAGGATTACGAAATTAAAATTGAAGATGATTAAATTCGGTATTTATCTTATTTCAGATAAATTTGATCTATGACTAATTCCATTGCCTCCAGAATTGCAGACTTCCTGAGTGATTTTCCTCCTTTCTCACTATTAGACAGAAATCACCTTAATAAGATCGCTAACGAGGTACGTGTTATGTACTTTGAACAGGGCAAAACCATATTTGCCAAAGATGAGCAGGTGCATAATTATTTCTATATAGTACAGAAGGGTGCTGTAGACCTCCAAAAGATAGATGATAATAAAGAGCCTGAGACCATAGATAAATGTGACGAAGGGGATATTTTTGGTTTACGCCCCCTATTCGCAAAAGAGAATTACCAGATCAATGCGATCACCGATGAAGAAAGTGTAATATATGCAATTCCGCTGGAAGTCTTCAAACCTTACGCCATTAGTAATCCTCTGGTAGGAAATTTTTTAATGGAGAGTTTCGCTTCCAATACCAGGAACCCATATTCCACAGAGCATAGAGGCAAGCTAATTTCAGATGATGAAATGGTAGGTTTTAAAAAGGAGGCATTGTTTGAATTGCAGCCAATCCCTATTATAAAGAAGATGGTCACCGTTGCTCCCGATACCAGTATTCAAAAAGCGGCCATATTAATGAGCAACAGGAAGGTTGGTTCTGTAATCGTGGTTGAGGATGAAAAACCAGTGGGTATAGTGACCGATGTAGATATTAGAGAGTTGGTTGCTACCGGGAAATTTAAGATTCAGGAACCTATTGGGAAGGTGATGAATTCACCGGTAATTTGTTACTCCAAGGGACTTACCATTGCGCAGGCTCAGCTAACCATGATGAAGCACAACATTAACCATATTTGCATCACTTCAGACGGCACTCCTAATACCCGGGTAAAGGGAATTGTTTCTGAACATGATATTATGGTGTCCCAGGGTAATAACCCTGCAGTCTTAATGAAAGCCATTAACAGGGCAGGCAGCACTAAGAAACTTAAGCGCATTCGCAATAAAATAATGATCCTTTTAAATGGGTATCTAAAAAGTAATATCCCACTTACCCATATTTCCAATATAATTTTTGAACTGAACGATGCCACCATTAAGCGAACTATACAACGTTGCATCGCTAAGATGGATACACCACCCCCGGTGAATTTTGCCTGGATGTCGCTTGGAAGCCAGGGAAGAAAGGAACAGTTGTTACATACAGACCAGGACAATGCGCTGGTATTTAAAGATGTTCCAGCAGACGAACTTGAAAAAACCCGGGCGTATTACCTGAAATTAGCCACGAAGGTTACCAAAAGACTGAATATTATAGGTTATGAATTCTGCCCTGCAGAGATGATGGCCAGGAACCCGAAGTACTGCCTTTCCTTATCTGAATGGAAAGAGCAATTTTCGCAATGGGTCACCACTTCCGGAAATGATGAGATCTTACTATGCCAGATATTTTTTGATTATGATATTTCTTACGGAGATGTAAAACTCACTAATGCCCTGTCTGATCATATCTACGACATCTTAAAAGGCAATAAGATCTTCTTAAACAGACTAGCGGCCCAGGCTTTAAGAAACCCATCACCTCTGGGCTTCTTCAGGCAATTCCTGGTGGAACAGGATGGCGAAAAGAAGGACCTTTTCGACATAAAAAAACGAGGTATTTTACCATTGACAGATGCCGGGCGATTACTGATACTGGAACACCGGGTCAAGAATATTAGCAATACATCTGAAAGGTTTGAGAAACTTGCCCAATTGGAGCCGAACAACAAAGAGCTTTACCAGGCCTGTGCCTATTCATCAAGAGCCCTTATCAAATTCAGGACTAAGCAGGGGCTTAGGCATAAGGATAACGGCAGGTTCATTAACCTGGAAGACCTGGGCAAGGAAGATAAG
>JBFGDP010000259.1:0-3513 GCA_041580575.1 Christiangramia sp. | reverse complement strand
AGTTCACGTATAGCCTCGTAGATTTCATAATCATGTGAACTGGAAATCGCTTTGCAGCCAATCTCGCCAAAACGTCTTAAGTATTCAGCGTATTCAGGATTTGCAATGATTGGAGCGTGACCCGCTCCTTCATGAATAATATCTGGTGCCGGGGTATACTCAATATGTTCCAATTGCCTGATATCGCTAGCGATCACCAGCACATTATAGGCCTGAAATTCCATGAAAGCCGCCGGAGGAATAAACCCATCAACAGCAACTGCTGCCCAGCCTATCTCTTCCAAAATACGGTTCATGCCATACATATTAGGTATGCTATCTATAGAGATACCGGTTTTTTTAAGGCCCTCCAGATAAGATTCATGCGCAACCTTACTTAGATAATCTACATTCTTACGCATAACATATCGCCAAACTGCCTGATTTACAGGGCTGTATTCATCATAATTCTGGGGTTTGATATATTGCTGCAAATGGGCAGGTAACCTGTCCAGGATCTCATTGGATTGTATATTATCTAACATGATTAGGTCTAACTAAAACGTTTGCGTTAAAAGTACAAAATTTGCCAGAGAATGGGAAAGTTATTGATTAACGACATCGCATAAAAAAGCCCCTTATCAAGGGGCTTTTTTATTCTTCTATCTTTCAAATCCCGGAGGATATTTTTCCATGATCTTGGAGACGATCTCGTTAATACGCTCCTGTTTTTTATTGACCTCACGAGCCAGGGCTGCGGTACCCATACCTTGCCAAACCAGCTCTTTATCTTCAGAATCTATAAGGTCTATATAAAGGGTGCCTTCACTGGTCCTGCTAACGGTATTAAATCCGCTTCCCCAGTACCATGGATTCCAGCCCCAACCATAACCCCAGAAAGGATAGGCATTGTTGTATATATTGATGTTTTCTTCGGTCTTGGTAAATATGCTTACCAGAAGATCTGGATCTTCAGATTTTGTAAAACCTTTTTTTGCCATTTCGGTTTCTATAGCTCTCAGGATTCGCTTTTTGTCAAGATCAGAAATTTCTGCTTTATCTATACCCGGCTTGAAAAAAGCATAGGTTCCATATTCATTAAAATCGGCTTCGCGATCATAATCTGAAGCTACTCTTACACTACTGCAGGAGGTTAAAAACACTGCAAATAGCAGTATAACAGGAGTAAATCTTAAAAATCTCATAGGTTAGAAATTAAATTTATATACTTTATTATTTCAAAAGATCGGGATCTACAAGATTGGGAATGGTCACCTTTAATTGTGGATTCAAATCCATAGCACGCTTGGCCGCGAAAATAGCTTCTTTATTCCTCGCCCAGGATCTACGGGCAATGCCGTTATTAACATCCCAGAATAACATAGATTTTAAGCGGTCTTCTGATGATTTATCACCTTCAAGAATCATGCCGAAGCCTCCATTGATCACCTCGCCCCAGCCAACGCCGCCGCCGTTATGTATGCTTACCCAGGTCGCTCCGCGGAAACTATCGCCTATCACATTTTGAATAGCCATGTCTGCAGTAAACCTGGAGCCATCGTAGATATTAGAGGTTTCACGGTAAGGGGAATCTGTACCGGAGACATCATGATGATCACGTCCCAGCACCACCGGGCCTATTTCACCACGACCAATGGCATCGTTAAACGCTTTAGCAATCGCAATTCTACCTTCGGCATCTGCATACAGAATTCTGGCCCTGGAGCCTACTACCAGTTTATTTTGCTGAGCTCCCTTGATCCATTGGATATTATCCTGCATTTGTTGCTGGATTTCTGCTGGTGAATTCTTTTTTAAGTCCTGTAGTACCTTAGTTGCGATCTCATCTGTTCTTTGTAGGTCTTCATCCTTGCCCGATGCACAAACCCATCGGAAAGGTCCGAATCCATAATCAAAACACATTGGTCCCATAATATCCTGTACATAACTGGGATATTTAAAACCTTTACCGTCTTCGCTCATAATATCTGCACCGGCACGGGAAGCTTCCAGTAAAAATGCATTCCCGTAATCAAAGAAATAGGTTCCCTTAGCAGTGTGTTTATTAATTGCTTTGGCCTGTCTTCTCAGGCTGGCCTGGACCAATTCCTTAAACTTTTCAGGATTGGATGCCATCAGATCATTAGCTGCCTCAAAATCCAGGTCCACCGGATAATAGCCGCCGGCCCATGGGTTATGTAAGGAGGTCTGGTCACTTCCCAGATCTATATAAATCTCTTTTTCAGCAAAATATTCCCAGATCTCAACAATATTTCCCTGGTATGCAATAGATACAACTTCTTTATCGGTTCTGGCACGTTGCACCCTGTCTGCAAGCGTTTCAATATTGTCTATAACCTCGTCTACCCAGCCCTGCTTATGCCTGGTTTGGGTGGCTTTGGGATTTACTTCGGCACAAATGGTTATGCAGCCCGCGATATTTCCTGCTTTGGGTTGCGCACCGCTCATACCTCCAAGACCAGAGGTTACAAATAGTTTACCGGCCAGGCCTTCTCCTGATTTAGATATTTTTCTCCCTGCATTCAAAACAGTAATGGTAGTCCCATGTACGATTCCCTGCGGACCTATGTACATATAACTACCGGCGGTCATTTGGCCGTACTGGGTAACGCCAAGAGCGTTGAATTTCTCCCAGTCGTCTGGTTGAGAATAATTGGGTATCATCATCCCGTTGGTTACCACGACCCTGGGTGCTTTTGGATGCGAAGGGAACAATCCCATGGGGTGACCAGAATACATGACCAGGGTTTGCTCATCATCCATCATCGCCAGGTATTGCATGGTGAGTAAATACTGTGCCCAGTTTTGAAATACCGCACCGTTACCGCCATAAGTGATTAATTCTTCCGGATGCTGTGCCACCTCTGGATCAAGATTGTTTTGTATCATTAACATAATCCCTTTCGCCTGTACACTTTTACCCGGGTATTCATCTATAGGCCTGGCATAAAGCTCATAATCTGGTTTGAACCTATACATATAGATACGCCCATATTTTTCCAGTTCTTCTTTAAACTCGGGTAACAAGGTTGGATGATGTTTTTTATCGAAATATCTCAGTGCATTTTCTAAAGCCAGTTTCTTTTCATCAGCATCTAATATTTCTTTCCTGCGGGGAGCATGATTCAGGGATTTATCATATATTTTAGCGGCAGGTAATTCGTCTGGTATACCGGCGAGTATCTGATCCTTAACATTCATGGTATCTTATTCTTGAGAATTAGTTTTTGTATTATATCCGTAGGGGCAATGCCTGCAGCCACTTTCGCAGCAATAACCTCTTTTAAGATGATATTGTTCAGTAAAACAGCGGTAGCCTTCTGGAGTAAGATAATAGTCTCCATCCTCTAGCGGGATTCTTTTTTTCTGAAAATTCATGAGGCTAAAATACAATTTCTTATCTTGAATACATGATATTGATCGTGAGCAAAAAACTGCTTTCTGGCAGGTTTAAGGGCATTAGTCTGTGGCCTTTTGTGATCCTTGGGAACGAACATTTAAAGAAGGACGATT
>JBFGDP010000258.1:0-3530 GCA_041580575.1 Christiangramia sp. | reverse complement strand
TCTTCCCATCCCGAACAGAGTAGTTAAGCCCGTTAGCGCAGATGGTACTGCTGTATTGTGGGAGAGTATGTCGCCGCCTTCTTTTTGAAAACCCCTTCAGATCTCGGAAGGGGTTTTTTTATACCCATAAATGAACTCCAACATCTAAGATGTCTTTTTGTTTTCAAACATCAGATCTTTCTTAGTATTAACTACAGAAATTAAAGCCTGGTGTCCCGTCCCGAAACGTCGGGATCGGAAGTACTGTAATATGGTGAGAGAGCGAGGCCTGTTCTGAGCACAGCCGAACAATCTGTTGGGAATGGCAGGCAAGCTTCTTTTTGAAATTCCTTCATCATCACTATGAAGGGTTTTATGATATAAACCCAAATCCCGTTTTCTTTAATTATTGAAATTCCTATGTGAATAGCTGTCATATTCTATATCAACTATTTTAAACTTTTTCGATCTACCACCGAATAATGGCCTTATTTCCCCACTATTCCAAAACCAAATGTGTGCAGTTTTCTGCACAATTGGGGAGGAATTCTACAATTTCTGACAATCTGCCTGGACATATTTACCTGATATCAGGTTATAAAGTCATTCATCTTTAAATTAGGCTCTAAACCTCAGTATCTTATATGTTTTAGTAGGAAAAAAACTATTAAAAGAGGTCTTAGTTAGACTATTTGGTCTAACTCTTGCGTTTATATCATCCTGGATAGATTATATCTATCTATTAGATATGGTAAGACCAATCTAATTTTAAATTTAAAATTAACTCAAAAATTAAATTAACTATGCTAATTAAAAATCTAAGCAAATTAAGTCTGTTGTTTGGTTTGATCTTTTTCGTTTCGTGTTCAGAAGATGATTCTCTTGAGAATCCAGGTGATGGAGAAAATTCCACAGCTGTTTACCTTACAGATGCACCGGTAGACCAGGCCAATGTAGAAGCTGTTTTTGTAACAGTTTCTGAAGTAAGAGTCAATGGTAAGGCTATCGAAGGTTTTAATAAAACCACGATCCAACTTAGCAGCCTTACTAAGGGACGAACTGAGTTACTAGGTAATCTTAACCTTAAATCTGGTACAACTTCAAATATAAGCCTGGTTCTGGCAGATACAGATGCTTCTGGGAATGGACCCGGAAATTATGTAGTGCTTAATGGAGGTGCTAAACAAAAGCTTTCTGGCGCCACGGAGATTAACATTAAAGACCAGGTCGAGATCGTGAATGATGCACGCAATGAGATCGTCATAGATTTCGATTTACGTAAAACTGTAAAGCAGGAGGGAGATAATTTCTCATTTGTATCTAAGACCCAATTGGAAAATAATCTTAGAACCGTAAACAAATTAAATGCAGGAGCGGTTAAAGGAAAGGCAGATAACAGGTCTGAGGCTGAAGGAGAAGTAGTTGTTGCCTATGCGTACAAAAAAGGTACTTTCAGTAATTCTGAAAGTAATGCGAATAGTGAAGGAATCAATTTCGCTAATGCTGTGAGTAGTTCTGTAGTGAGCAAGTCTAATGGGGAATTTGAAATTCACTTTTTAGAAGAAGGTGATTACGAATTACATTTTGCATCTTACTCAGATAATGATCAGGATGGTAAACTTGAATTTACCGGAATGGTAGAGGCTAACGCAGTTAGCAGCCTTGACCTTAACAGTTTTAGAGTAGCTTCAAATTCTGAAGTGAACATCCAGATCTCGTTTAAAGGTCTCTTAGGATTGTAATTTCATTTCTTATAGAAATATTAAAGCCCCTGCATAATTGCAGGGGCTTTTTTTATGGTGTAGGCAGATCTCCTTCTCCCTTAATAGGAAGCTTTGATCTCCCCATGAGGTAGGTATCAACGTGGTGGGCGGCTTCGCGACCTTCAGAGATCGCCCAAACAATCAAAGACTGTCCCCGGCGCATATCCCCGGCCACAAATATGTTCTTCATATTAGTACGGTAATTAGTGCCGCCTTTAATATTTGTTCTGTCATCTTTCTCCAGACCTAATTTTTCACTTAATGTCTTTTCAGGACCGGTAAATCCAAGAGATAACAGCGCCAGGTCACATGGCCATTCTTTTTCTGTACCGGGAACCTCCTTCAACTCCGGCCGCTGGCCAGGTCTTTTTTGCCATTCTACCTGTACCGTTTTTAAAGCTTTTAATTTTCCTTCAGCATCTTTTATGAATTCTTTCGTCTGTATGCTCCAGTTCCTTTCCACACCTTCTTCATGAGAAGAACTGGTCTTTAAAGTAAAGGGCCAGTACGGCCATGGGTTTTCAGAAGATCTCTTTTCAGGCGGCAGGGGCATGATTTCAAAATTTGTTATAGATTTAGCTCCGTGCCTGTTGGAAGTTCCCACGCAATCTGAACCGGTATCTCCACCGCCAATCACGATAACATCTTTTCCATTTGCACTATATCTTTCTTCTACTACATGAAGGCCATCCACGGCTTCGTTATTATGTTTAAGGAATTCCATTGCCTGGACCACGCCTTCTGCATCAGATCCTGGAATAGGTAAATTCCTTTTTTCGGTTGCACCACCGCAAAGTACGACCGCATCAAAATTCTTCAGTTCTTCCACCGAATAATTCTTTCCTACTTCTGTCTCTGTCCTGAATTTTATGCCCTCTGCTGTCATTTGTTCCAAACGGCGATCAATTACATGTTTTTCCATTTTAAAATCAGGGATCCCATATCTTAGCAGGCCACCTATTTTCGAGTCACGTTCAAAGACAGTAACTGTATGTCCCGCTCTGTTGAGTTGCTGTGCTGCGGCCAAACCTGCAGGGCCAGATCCTATTACCGCAACTTTTTTACCGGTTCTGTGCGCAGGTGGTTCGGGTTTGATCCAGCCTTCCTTAAAACCTCGTTCCACGATATATTTCTCTATCATCTCTATGGCCACCGGCGGCTGAATGATGCCCAGCACACAGGCAGATTCACAGGGAGCGGGACATAATCTTCCCGTAAACTCCGGGAAATTATTGGTCGCATGTAAGATCTTCAGAGCTTTTTGCCATTCGTTTCTATAAACGGCATCATTAAAATCGGGGATCAGGTTGCCTAAGGGGCAGCCGCTGTGACAAAACGGTATTCCGCAATCCATACAGCGCCCGCCCTGCTTTTGTAATTCTTCAGATTTATACTCAATATGGAATTCCTTATAGTTCTGGATCCGGTCTTCCGGTCTTATATTTTCTTCTTCCTTGCGTTCGTATTCTAAAAATCCTCTTAATTCACCCATTCTTATACTGTTTTAAGGTCTGCTTCTTCTAGTTTGTTCGTTTCTTCTTCCATTTTCTCCAGCGCCCGCTTATATTCTGTAGGCATGATCTTTATAAATCCTCTGGAGCTGTTCTCCCAATCGTTCAGAATATCTTTTGCAACTTCACTTTCTGTGTATTGATAATGGTTAACTATTAATTCCTCCAGTTCCTGAAGATTTTCTTCGGAAGGAGCTTCCAGCTCGATCATTTCCATATTAAAGTTATTCCGGTCCATCTCGTTGCCCGGATCAAAAATATAAGCCGTTCCACCGCT